>JANQKH010000440.1 GCA_028281215.1 Phycisphaeraceae bacterium
GCTGGGGCGACGGAAGGCTCCATGGACGCATTGTGGCGCGGGTCGTGGTCAGGACGACCACCCCGCCTGATTTCAACCTGTTCCGCCGTGCCTTGGAGAACGCCCCATGACCCGTGATGTGCTGATCGAACGATTCTTCACCGCCCTGATCAGCGGTGACCGCCCTGCCGCCCGTGACATTGTCCACGAATGTCTCGACGCTGACTGCCCCGCCGACAAAGTCCTCGCGCGACTGTTCTGGCCGACACTGGAACACATCCAGTCGCTTTACCGCGCCGATCAGATGACGCAGATCGCGCACAACTTTGCCACACGCACAATGCGCCAACTGGCGGACCAGATGCAACTTCGACTTGATCAGCACGACCGCCGCAACAAGCGCGTCCTGTTGGTCTCCGGCCCCGAAGAGGCCGAAGAACTGTCCGGTCAGATCGTCGCCGACATCCTTGAAGCCGACGGCTACGACGTCTTCTTCGCCGGCGGCGGCATTGCCAACGACGAAATCGTCAACCAGGTCGGCGAACTCCAGGCCGACGTGCTGCTCATCTTCGGTGCCGTCGCAAGCACGGTGCCGTTCACCCGGCTGCTCATCGATCGCCTGCATCAGATCGGCGTCTGCCCCAACGTCCAGATTGCCGTCGGTGGAGGCGTGTTCGCTCGGGCGGACGGACTCGCCGAAGAGATCGGCGCCGACGTCTGGGCCAACGATCCCGAAGAGATGGTCGACGTGCTCGACACGCAAGCCGAACGCCGCATGACGCCCGATCAGCGCACCGTCGGCCGCAAACGACGGCAGAACCGCGAAGCCGCATGAAAACCAGCGCCACATGATCGAATCCCCCAAACACCCGCGCTAGCCGCGGGTGTTTTTGTTTGCGGAACACTTGGCCGCAAAGGTCGAATGGTCAGTGACGGCCCGTCAATCGGCCACCACGTGGTCCATCCAATTCAGTGATCGTCCTTGTCATCGCCGTGATCACCGTGCCCGTCACCGTGATCACCATGGTCATCATGCCCATGATGATCGTCAGCCGGGTCCGGCGGATCCTCACCTTTAAGCTTCAGTGCCGGACGACCAATCACCACAGCAGCGACAAACAGGCCGATCGCAATCGCGATGACCATCGGATACCAACTACCCTGCGCATCGCTCGGCGCGATGGGCACCTCGGCGTAATCCCCTTCCGCAAGCACTGCCGCCTGCCAGCCGAGCCAGAGCCCAAGCATCACGCCGAACGTGCGGAATGCAAGTTTTTTGAATCTGCGTTTCATGAGTCGGATCCTGAGTGGCCTTGTATGGTTCATCGGCCGATTGCCGACGCAACCACTGCGTATTACGAGGAATCGTCAAGTATAGCGAACCATGTTGGCCTCTGCCTATGTGCGTTTCGCCCAATCATGGCGCCGCATCCTCCTTCAACTTCGGTGAATGAATCGCGTGCACATGTCCGGCCATCAACTCCACAATCACCGGCAGGTGAATGATGCAACTGACGTGCCCGCCCGACATCCACTTGTGCCGCTCCTTCGGCAAACCAATTGCTTTGGCCAAGGCGTGCGCGTTCGCCGCAGGAATCACCTCATCCTGCTCCGCGTTGAACATCCACGTCACTTTCGCATCCATCCGATGCGCGACAGAGTTCGGCTCAAGCTGTTCCAACATCCGTTTCAACTGCTCCGGCGTGATGCCTTCCTTCTTTAAGTGTTCTCGAATCGAGGCAACTTCCTTCTTCCCGTCACGAAACAACGTTTGAAGGTTGCCGCCGCACAAGGTGGGAAACACCGGCTTGAACGTGCCGTCGAGTGACGCCGTCGCCGTGCAGATAAATCCGCCCAGACTCGTGCCCTGAATGCCGATCGCATCCCGCTGAATGTTCGGCAGCGCGTTGACCGCATCCCGCGCCCGTCGAGCATCGGCTACTGCTTGTCGAACGCCGGCGAGCAACACCTTCGCGTTCGGCCGCTTGCCGCCAACCTTGCGCAAACCGTAGTGCGGCATGTGCATCACGAAAGCATGAATCCCGCGCTGGGCAAATGCCCTGGCAAACATCCGCGCCACCACCATGCGGCCGGCAAGAATATGCAACACGACCATCGCCGGCCCGCGCTTCACCTGCCGACTCGCATTCCGTGGTGCGAACCATTCCATCACGACTGTGTCGTTCGCCCGCTCGTCGGTCGGGTGGGGCGAAGGGAAGTAAACCAACGCGTCATAACCCGCCTCGGCGGCATGCTTCGCCAGCGCGCCGTCCTTCGCCGGCGCCACACACGTCACCTCAAACGCTTTGGGTTGCCACTTCACCCAGTCCAATCGCCGCTGCGCGGCGGCGTTGTCATCTTTCGGGTCAACAAAGGTATCCTTCGCAACGAACACCTTCCGTGAAGCAGACTCGTCGGCCGTCACTCCGCGCGACACCAGCAACAACACCAGCATGGCGCCAAGTACCGACGCTTTGCTGAATCGTGATGTCAATTTCCATTCGCGCATCATTGTTCGATCTTGCCGAAAACCATCATTCACCTCGCCGCACGATCAGCAACGAACGGTCGTCACCCGCTTCGTCTTCCGGTTCGATCTGATTGAACCGCGCACGCAACTTCTCAATCAACGTTGCCAACGGCAGATCCGGCACCATCGCGTAGTGCTCGGCGATTTCCTTCGCGACCGGTTCGATGCCGAACCATGGTCCACCGTCGGGCTGCATCTCGGACAACCCATCGGAAAACACGCAATACAACTCGCCCGCCGCCATCGAACCGCCGCCCGCCTCAAATGCCATGTGCTCGATGCCCAACGGCATGTTGGTTTCCATCTCCATGACACGGAATCCGCCTTCGCGATTAACCACGTACCCGGACGGATGGCCCGCGTTGACGCACTCAATGTCGCCCGACTTCGGATCAATCACCGCAAACGACGCGGTCACAAACGTTTCCGGCTGAAGATGTTGAACCAGGTGTTCGTTCATGGCTTCCACTTTGTCGACGAGCGAGCCTTCCTGCCGCGCCTGCGTGTGCACCATGGTGTGCAACATCGTGGTGACCAGCGCGGCGGCCATGCCTTTGCCGCTGACGTCCGCCAACACCACGAGCAGTCGGCCGTCGTTCAAAGGCAACACGTCGACATAGTCGCCGCCGACCCACTTGCAAGGCCGAAAGAGGATACCCACGTCGAATCCGTGTAGAAGCGTCGGCTTAACGCCGTTTTCCAACTGCGGCACGAGCGACATCTGCACATCGTGCGCTTTGCGCAGTTCAAACTCCATCGCCGCCCGCGCCAGTGCCTGGCTTTGCGCCTGGGCGCTCAGTTCCGCCTGCTGATACGCCTTCGCCGCCAACGAAACCAACAGCAGCCATTCGCCTGTGCCGTACAAGGCCGGAAAGCTAACGTAAAGCACATCCACATGCTTGTCGCTCTCACGGATCGGACAGGCAATCGCCGCCATCTCATCGATGTTGATCGACACCGACAGATCGACCGCCCCCAGATTCGACGGCGCGTTGCTCGCCATCAACGGCGCGTTGGTTTCCAACACCGCTTTGAGCAACGTGCGCGACACGTGCGGCGCATCATCACGCCAACGGTCGCTGGAAACCTGCGGGTCGCACAATGGTTGAAGGGCCCCCGACGGATTGGCGCGATCCAATCGCAATGCCAGCGCCTGTCGGCCGTGGAACGATGGATGCACCACCAATTCGCAAAGTTGACGCATACGCTCGCCCGGTTCTTCCACGCGCCGCACCGCTTCGCCGTACTCGCTGAGCAACGCGTGATGCGTCGCGTCGATCTTCGGCGAAGCGAACTCATCCAACCGCTGAATCGACTCAAACCCGCCGTCGTTCACGGTCAGTTCCGCGGAGGTCATCGTCGGCGTCGCGGGACTGTCGGTCGGCGTGTCCGACTTGACCTGCAACCGGTACCCACCGATACGGAACACATCACCTACGATCAGCGACCGCTCCGCCACCCGCTGGCCGTTCAGAAACGTGCCGTTGCGGCTCTCCAGATCACGGATCATCCACTGGCCCATCGCATCGCGGAACACCCGGGCATGCTGCCGCGAAATATTCGGGCCCTGGAGCTGCACATCTGCGTCGACACTCCGGCCGATCACCTGCTCGGCACCCACCAGGTCCACTTCGATCGGCGACGTCCCTTCACCTGAAATGTCCAGCCATATTCTGCCCATAATGCCAATCATACCTTTCCATCCGATGGCCTATTCCGAGCACTTGTCGGACATCCGCCGGACAGCAATTTGGACACCCGTTGGTCATGTCCGGACATCAGGGGGTGGGGAAACGAAAAAAATCATGATAACCCCATATTGAACAGGTGCTTACGCAATGTCCGGCCAAAATGTCCGGACGTCCGGCCTTCGTTTTTGGGCCAAAAACGAGGGTTTTGATGTCCGGAATCATGTCCGGAACGTGTCCGGGGATGTCCGCCGGACACGATTCTGACGACATCTGTGCGCACAGATGTTGTCACTCAATACGCAGCGCGGGTGCCGGGGGAATCGGAAGGATTGGGAATCGATACCTACCCGCGACGACACGTCGCGGCTCACTAGCAATACAGCATTCACCCTACTTCCAACTTCCAACTTCCAACTTCCAACTTCCGACTTCCGACTTCCCACTTACTCTTCACTTGTCAAAGAGCAACGACACACCGACCGCGCCGGTGAATTTACATATTATATCAAAATCCTAACATCATTCAATGCACGGCGAATCGATGGTGCTTTCGAAAGGGCATGCTCAACCGACCCAAACGCAAACGACACCGAGGATTTATGGTGCTGAGAACCGAGAGGTGGAGCAACTAAGCCAATTACTCTCCCGTCATCCCCGCGCAGGAATGACGGAAAAGGATGCAAGTTGCCCTGGTCGTGTGGCGATGTTCATTCGACAGCACGGGGCGCGTTGCAGCGCCTCCTTTGCCCCAACCACTCATTACGCATTCTTACTTAACCCAACGTCCAACCCTTGCGGTATGGCGTGTGCAGATATTTGTTGGCGTTGTCGTGGTTGGTGAAGCGGAGTTTCTTGGCATCCCATTCCAGTTTCACGCCGGGCGTGCGTTGGGCGGCCATGCCGAGGAGGACCATTTCGGTGAGCGGGCCGCCGTAGTCGGCGAAGTTGGAACTGGCGGGCTTGCCGTCTTTGCAGGCGCGGATCCAATCCATTTCGTGCCGGCCTTGCACGCGCGGTAGCGTTCGTTCGGGTTTCTCAAATGCCTGGTGGCGCGTTTCGGGAATGATGCGTGCGCGGTGGGCGCCGTGTGAACCGTGCATGATGGTTTCTTTTTCTCCGACGATCAGCGCGCCGCTGGCCGGCAGGTTGCGCCCTTCTTCGAGCAATTCGGGGCGCGGCACCTTGTAGACGCCGTCGTACCAATACAGTTTCAACGGACACAGTTTGCCGCGCTGGGGGAATTCGTACACGACGGTGGCGGCGATCGGAAACGCTTCGTTTTTCAACTCCGGTTTGTGGTGTTTCACCTCGGCGTAGACACTGGTCGGGTGGTAGAGATCAAGCGCCCAGCAGGCAGGATCGATGATGTGGCAACCCATGTCACCGAGCGCGCCGGTGCCGTAGTCGAGCCACGCCCGCCACTTAAACGGGTGAAACGCGGGGCTGTATTTGCGGTTCTTTGCCGGTCCCAACCAGAGATCCCAGTTCAAGGTGTCGGGTACGGCGGGGTAATCCTTCGGCATCTCCCTCGCGGCGAAGTTGGCATACCACGGCCCCTTGTCCGGGCGGTCGGTCCACGCATGCACTTCCTTGACGTCGCCGATCGCGCCGGCCCGTACCCATTCTTTCACTTGACGAATCGATTCGGAGGAGTGCCCCTGGTTGCCCATCTGCGTTTGCACCTTCGACGCCCGCGATGCTTCGGAGATCTTGCGCGCTTCTTCAACCGTGTGCGTCAACGGCTTCTGACAATACACATGCTTGCCGGCTTCGATGGCGGCAAGTGTGATGACCGCGTGCGTGTGGTCCGGCGTGGCAATAATGACCGCGTCGATGTCCTTCTGCTTTTCGAGCATGACACGATAGTCAACATACGTTTTGGCCTTGGGGTAAGCCTTGAAGGTTTTGCCCGCGTACTTCTGATCGACATCGCATAGTGCGACAATGTTTTCATTTTTGCATCCGCGCAGGTTTCCGGCACCCATCCCGCCAACGCCGATGCCGGCGATGTTCAACTTCTCACTAGGCGGTGTTTTGTCCGGTCCGCCGAGCACGTAGCTGGGCACAATCGTCAGACCGGTGGCGGCCGCGGCGCCGGTCGCGACAAACTGCCTGCGGTTGACCTTCTTCGTTGGTTGTGATTTCGCGTGGTTTGATTCAGTCGTCATGGCAACCCTTCCTGGTTGGCGAATGCTCGATCAATATCGATCGCGGATCAGCAAGACATTCTACACGAAGGGGATGGCCGGCATGCCGCGCGGTTACGATTATGATGTTGACTTGAAACTGGAGACGCCATGACACGCACCACGTTGATTTTGATCGCCATCTGGGCTTGGAATCTGCCGACTGAAAACGCGCAGGCGCAGCGGACGACCAAACCAACTCGCCCGCGCCTTCAGTTCATCAACGGCGGCGAGCACACCATCGACGTGTATTGGCTGCGGACGGAAAACGACCGTGTGCCCAACGGCTCGGTCGCGCCGGGGCGGGACACGATCATCACCACCACGATTGGCCATCGCTTCGTCATTGTTGATCGCAAGAGCAAACAGGAACGCGTCGTCACCAGCCAGGTGATGCATCAGGGTTTTCGTTACGACCCGCAAAGCAAGGACGGCATCCCGGCGTTCTACACGCAACGCATCGATGTCGGCGGCTTTCCAATCGTCGCGTCAAAGAACGTGAACCCATATGCGTTGAAGGAAGCGGCGCATATTTTGAAAATGATGCTTGCCAAGCGCCCCGATGTGCGCAAGGCGATGGTTGCCAGCGGTGCGCGGCTTTGCATCATGGCGTACAACGAATTCACCACCGACCTGCCTGAATTCAAACGCATGGAGCGAGGCCGCATCCCCAACCCCGCGATCCGCGGTATCTCCGCCAAGGACTACTGGGACGCCCGCGCGCGCGGCACCGGGGGCAGTGCTGAAGACCCCTACTGCACCTGTGCCGAGGAAAACGTGCTGGGCTATCCGGGCGATCCCTATTCCACCGAGTCGATTGTCATTCACGAGTTTGCCCACAACATCCATCTGCGCGGCATGAATAACGTTGACCCGACGTTCGATGCGCGGCTCGAAGCCACATACAACAAAGCCATGAAACAGGGGCTGTGGAAAGGCAAATACGCCGGCGTGAACCATCACGAATACTTCGCCGAGGGCGTGCAATCCTGGTTCGACAACAACCGAAAACCCGACCACGATCACAACCACGTCGACACGCGGGCGGAACTGATCGAATACGACCCTGGTCTCGCCGCCATCTGCAAGGAAGTGTTCGGCGACACGGAACTGAAATACACCAAACCCGCCACACGCCTGACCGGCCACATGAAGGGATACGATCCTGCCAAGGCGCCGCACTTCAAATGGCCCAAACGGCTGACCAAAGCGCAGGAGTTGATTCGCAGGGCTGCTCGCATGCGAAGCAAAAAGGCGAACGAATAACCCGCATTTCACCCATCAAAACGTCCGTTTTCCGCGAGAACACCCTTTCCACGCGCATTTGATGCCGTCCCGTCCGGCACAACCCTTACCACCGGAACCCATATCCGCTCATCTTCGCCTCATGATTCGACGCACGCTTGATTCACGGTAGGTTTTATTCACGGCTCCTCATCGCGACCACGTTGTAACCCCGTCGCAGGAACCATGAAGGAGAATTGACCTTGATCAGGATCACCCAAACCATACTCATCGCAGCGCTGGGGCTGTTCGCGTGCTTCGCGGCTGGTTGCGGCGGCGGCGGCGTCACGCAAGCCCTCCTTCAACACCTTGAAGAGGAACTGATCCGACTCGAGCAACAACCCATCGTCCAGCCGATTGTCAACGCGCCCAAAGATCAACAGCCGCCCGAGGATGAAGAGACCGACGAAGAAGACGGCGAAGAAGAAG
>JANQKH010000499.1 GCA_028281215.1 Phycisphaeraceae bacterium
CGCATCGAGAGCTTTGAACGCGCGTTCCGCATGCAGATGCAAGCGCCGGACGCGTTCGACATTTCACAGGAAAGCGAAGCCACCAAAGCGATGTATGGCGTCGGGCAAACCGAGACCGACGAATACGCCCAGCGTTGCATCATTGCCCGGCGCATGGCAGAGCGCGGCGTGCGGTTTATTCTCGTGCCGTTCAGCCGACCGCCGAAGTCGATGAAGCTGGCCCGCATGTACGGCTGGGACTCGCACGAACAAAACAACACGCTGACGCCTATCCTGTGCAAGCGTCACGATCAGCCGATCGCGGCGCTCATCGCTGATCTGAAACAGCGCGGCATGTTGGAAGACACGCTCGTCTTCTGGGGCGGCGAGTTCGGCCGCACCGCGGGCTCCCGCGCGGGCAAGGCCGGCCGCGAACACAATTGCAACGGCTACACCGTCTTCCTCGCGGGCGGCGGCATCCAAGGCGGACTCGTCTACGGCCAAACCGGCGAGACCGCCAACGGGATCGTCGAAAACGAAGTCCACGTGCACGACCTCAACGCCACCATCCTCCACTTGCTCGGCCTCGACCACGAGAAACTCACCTATCATGCGAGTGGCCGGCACTTCCGGCTGACAGATGTGTACGGCAACGTCGCCCGCGAATTGATCGCTTGACGATGTAATGCTTGCCCATTCGAGCCCGTATGGCCACAAAACCCAGTCGACATGAAGACGTTGGCTATAGCGGGCCATGATGGAGGTCCGCTTGATTAACGAACAAATTGTCTGTGGAAAGTAGCCCCTTAAGAGGCAAGATGAACGGTCGTAATCCCGCACATTGCCAACAGAACCGGTGACCTCTCAGTTCCGGAAGATTCACGGAACGGCTTAGCCTCATCAATTCGCGCCGCTAGAGGTGGTGAACTAATTTGGATTTAGATATCTGTAATAATCCGTGATTCACTTTTTGACGCATCTGTTTGATCGTCGGTCTGCTCAGGCTCGTGCATGTGTTCATGTTCGTTCGTCCAACTCACTTGTTCCTCAATCTCTTCAATGGTCGCGTTTTTTTTAAGTTGTTCGATGTAATCACGGACGCGTTGGTTGTGGGTTTCTTCGACGTAGTGTTCGATGACTTGTTCCCGGATTTCGTCAAGCGGGATCGGCTCGGAGGCTTTGCGGTCTTTGACGACGACGAGGTGGTAGCCGAAGGGGGTGACGAAGATGGGGCTGACTTCGCCGATTTCCAAGCTGAAGGCGACTGCTTCGAATTCAGGGACGAGTTCGCCTTGTGAAAAGAAGCCGAGGTCGCCGGCTTCGGCTTCACCGTCTTCGTCCGTGGGGTCGCCGGGGTTGTCGGAATGTTTTTTGGCAAGCGAGGCAAAGTCGCCGCCGTCTTTGAGTTGTTGGCGGACTTCGAGCAGTTCTCTATACGCGGCTTGTGCGTCGGCGCCGTGGTCGAGGCTTTTGAGAATGTGCGAGGCGCGGACTTGGCCCGAGCGCATGTAGCGGTCGAGGTGTTGTTCGTAGTAGGCTTTGAGTTGTTCGCCGTCCGGCTTATGCTTCGCGCCGAGTTGGGTTTGAATCACATCCTGCATGAGCAGGTTGTCGTGCAGATCCTGCTTAAAATCGCCTTCCTCGCTCTCGCTGGTGTTGTAGTTGATGTAAAAATGTTCCTTGCCGCCGGCCTCTTGGACGATCTGATCAAACGCGGTGTCGACCCGGTTCTCGGCGACGGCCAGATTTTTCTCCTGCGCGACTTCGAGCAATAGCGCGCGGGCGATCATGTTGTCCTTAGCGTAACCCATGAACTCATCGTCCTGCTCACAACAGTTGGGCGGCGTGGGCGTGGAGGCTTTGAGATTCTCCATCTCGTCCCAGAGTTGTTCGTCGGTGATTTTTCTGCCGTTGACGATGAGTGCCATGATGGTTCCGATCACAGTGGTTTGTTGTATTCATCCTAGGAAGGCAAGAGAGGAACGCAAAAGGGCGGCAAGAAACACGACTGACCAACTTGCTGCATTTCTGTGGTCCTCAGAGGCCGATCGCGAACATTCTCACCCCAACACCTGATCCATCCGTTCCTTAATCTGCGTTAACCGTTTGCGGTCCCCGCCGCCGACTTCCGCCGTCGCCCAGCCGCAGAAGTTGAGTTTTCCGAGTTCGGTGACGACGTTTTGCCAATCGACGGTGCCTTGACCGATGCCGGCCCACTTGTTGTTTTTGTGATCGAAGTCCTTGACGTCGAGTTTGACGATGCGTTTGCCGAGGGTCTTGGCCCACTGCGACGGCACGCCGTATTTGCGGTGATTGCCGATGTCGAAGTATGAGCCGACCCATGGACTTCCGCAATCGTCGATGAATTTGGCAAGGGCGTCAGCGGTCTGGTCGGCCGGGCCGTTGTGTTGATAGGTGAACGCGTTCCACACGTTTTCGATGAGAATGTGTACACCGAGGCGAGCGGCGAGCGGCAGGGCTTTGCGAATTTGGGCAATCGACCTTGCGGCCACCTCTTCCTGCGTGCCGTCCTTGCCGTGTCCGGCGACGAGCAACACACTTGATCCGCCACAAAAATGGCTGTCGCGAATCGCGGTGAGCAAATCTCGTAAGCCCCTCTCGCGCGTGTCGGCGTCGGGCGAAGACAGGCGCACGTTCCAGTGCGTCGAATCCACCACGCCATGAATCGGTAGGCCGGTTTTCTCACTGGCGTCGCGCGCTTCTTTTTTGTTGACGCCGCCCGGCGATTCGAGTTCGACGCCGTCGAAGCCAAGATCCTGAAGCAGTTTGAACTTGTCGAGCACGGACAACTTCTCGCCGATCATGCCCCACTTGACGGATTTGAAAATGGTTGGTTTGGTGGGCACGGGTTTGCTCTCGGCGAGGGTGGTGGTGGGTTGAATACTAGCTGCCACCACAGCAGTGCCAGCGGCGGCTTGGAGAAAGTTGCGGCGAGACAGTTTGCCCATCGATTGATTCTCCTAATGCAGGTACAGCCCACATTGTATCGGCGGGCGATGGTTTATCTTGTGAATCTCACGAGAGCGGCGTCGGCCGGTTCGAGCTCGAACGATACTGAGCCAGCATGTAGTTTAAGCGGCTTCCACGCATTCACCGTGCGATCAAACCTCTCAGCCTGCTTCGCGTTGACCGCCAAATTCATCTTCTGACCGGCATAGGTGTTGTGATTGGCGACGAAGAGGACGTTGCGTTTTTGATGATCATGAAAGAATCCGATTACCGCTTCGCCGTGTTTGACCTGTAACCAGTGATCGCGGGGAACGGCTTGCAGTGGTGAGGGAATCGGCGGATCGTCCTTGCCTTTGTCGCGGTCTTTGAGCGTACGTGTCGTCGGTGTGCTGTAAACCGCAACGGGATGACCAAGTTTCATCAGTTCCGGACCGATCGGCGCGATCTTTGCATTGACGGCAGCAATGTCCTTGCCGAACTGATTCCATTCATAAGTCTTGGTATTCATCATCTCCTGTCCAATGAACCAAAACACACCCTTAAGACCAAATGCCATCGAAGTGTTGGCGGTGTAGAGGCAGCGGTTGGGATTGCCTTTGCCGGCGAGGCCGGAAGTCACGCGCATCCAGCGGTAGAAGTATGCGTTCTTCGATTTCGAGATCGCCATCGCGGTGACGAGATGCGGGAAGTTCATGTGCGGACCGCGCTGCCAGTGGAAATCGTAATAGGCATGTACATCCGGATTTTCGAGTTTGTTGTTCCCGCTGAGTTTGTACGAACCGACAAAGGTCGGATGCGTGGGATCCCACTTGTGCACGTTGTTGATGTCGCGACTGCGCCCTTTGGCGGTTTTGTAGTTCATGTCGCTGTAGAGGTGATATCCCCATATGGTTTGGTGGCCGCGCAGTTTTCGGCACAACGCCTCGGCCCCTTCAAGATTCTTGTATACGTGATGGGCCGACGTCAACAAGTTGACAATGAACTGCATGTCGTGTTTCTTGCAAATATCGATTTTCCAGTCGGCGTAGCTGCCCATGATCGTATTGAAGTGTGCGACCTTGATACGCTTGACGACGATCTCGAACGTGGCCGGATCCGTCGGCAGCATATCGTTTTCCTGATAACCAAAAGTGAAAACGATGGGAAATCGATCAGGCAGCCTTGAGTTTTTCTCACCCAATGCCGGGGCAATAAACAACGCGGGTAAAACGAACAGGGCAATGAGAACCAACCGGTGGGAAGTGGAGGGCATGTTGTTTCCTCGTGGATGGTGATGTGTGCCGAGGTGAGATGCAATTGTAGGTGCGATCGGCGGACGATTGAAGTGGCCGACACCTACGGCGCAACAACCGCCGGCAAGCGCAAACGCTCCATCAGGGTGTCCGTCATCCACGGCAGGGCTTCGAGCCGGCGCTCCAGCGAGGCAGGCATCGGTTTGCCTTTGACCTCATGTCGCGGGCGACTCTTCCACCGGCGGTGCATCCATAAATACTGGTCCGGCGACTCGCGCACCATCGTTTCAATCGCACGCACCCACCGCGCGCTGACGTAAAACAGTGGGTCGTCTTCGTTCTGCCATTCGTCCGGATGGATGAAGTCGGTGCAATTCAGTTCGTAGCGAAAGCCGGGGCCGATGCGTTTGGCGTAGCCGCACATGATGGGGATATTCTGATCGATCGCGAGCAAGCCGATGGATTTGTACGAACTGGCCAGACGATTAAAAAACGGCACGAAAATACCTTTGTTGCCGGCGTTCTGGTCCGCGACGAAGCCGAGTGATTCACCGCTGTTGAGCACGCGCAGCATTTCATCCGTGGCGTCCCATTTGGTGATGATGCGCATGCCGCGGTGTTCACGAATGCCCAGAAGCCAGTCGTTGATCAGCGGGTTATCGATCGGCCGGGCGAGCGCGTTGACCGGATAACCGAGCAACGCCTGTGTGTAACCCTGAATCTCCCAGTTGCCGCAATGGCCGGTGATTAGAATCGAAGGTTTGCCGGCGTTCATCCACTCGACCGGCCGTTCCATGTTGCGAAACGTGATGTGCGACGACCACGAACTGAGGTTGAGCACACGCGGCGCTTGAATCATCTCAAACACGAGTTTGGCGAAGTGTTCAAACGACGCCCGGGCGATGGCATGAATGCGCGGCTCATCGTACTCCGGAAACGCCAGCCGCAGATTGGTCAACACCCGGTCACGGCGCCGGCCACTAAGGCTGTAGAGTGACTTTCCAAAAAGCGAGAGCGGCCAGGGCTTGGCCATGAACCGTTTGCCGTCGACACGATACATGCCGCGGCCGATTCCGGTCGCGGTTTGGAGATTCGTGTCGATCTCGAACATGGAAACCAACGTCTCAACCGCCCGCGCACCGAGGTA
>JANQKH010000554.1 GCA_028281215.1 Phycisphaeraceae bacterium
GCGGACGATCTATGCGGTCGTTCTGTTCACCATGACAGCGTTTTTTCTCGCGGCGTTTCTGGATCAAGCCGAGCGGCGCGGGTTTGGGCCGTTTTCCAATTTTGGTGACGGTCGGCGGATGCTGACCACCCTGCTCGCGTTTCAGTTTGTGGGGATCTATCTGTTTCTGCCAGCGATGGTGTCCAGCGTCATCACGCACGAGAAGGAACGCAATTCGCTGACACTGTTGATGCTCACCGATCTGAGGCCGTGGGAAATCATCACGCAGAAACTGATCAGCCGACTGATTCCGATGCTCACCTTCGTGATGCTGTCGATGCCGTTGATGGGACTGGCGTATGCATTCGGCGGGCTGGAAGCATCGGACGTGGTGACAGCCGTGCTGGTCGTGTTTCTTGCGTGTTTGCAGGTCAGCGCGTGTGCAATCATGTCATCCGCTTTTGCCCGATCGACAGCCGGTGCGTTCTTGATGACGTACGTCATTCTCTGCTTGATCTACTTCCCCATGCCGATCATCGGGTACAGCGTGGACCATCGGCCGAACGAATACACGATCTGGTGCCTCACACCGCCGTTCGTTTTTGCGTACTGCTTCGCCGACTTGCGGGCGTCGTTTGGCATGACGTTGGTCTATTGCATTCCCATCATGGTTTCGATCGTCGTGTTTCTTGTGCTGGCGCGCGTGTTTCTGGTCATGCGCGCCATGGTCCCGCCGGGCAACTGGTGGCTGGCGATGTTTCGCGCGATGGACAATGTGTTTCATCGCATAAACAAAGCAATCGGCGGCGTGACAGTGATCAAAGACCACCACGTGCTGCCGTACCTGAAACCCGTTGAATGGCGGGAGATCACCAAAAAAGCCCTGGCAAAGCCGGCGTACCTGATTCGGATCCTGGTGCTGCTGGAGTTGCCGTTGCTGGTGTTGATCACGGTGAACGTGGTACTGAACGAAAACCACTATGGCGAGATGGAGGAGATGACGATCGCGTTGTTCCTCCTTTGGCCGATCGCGGCGCTGATGTTCTGCGTGCAGGGCGCGAACCTGTTCACCATCGAGCGATCGCGCCAGACGTTGGATGTGCTGCTGACCACGCCGATGTCGAGCAAGGAGATTCTCGCGCAGAAGATGGCGCCGCTGCGCCGGCTCTGGCTGCTGCTGGCGATTCCATTCGCCACGATCATCATCGCCGAAGCGTGTTTTGAACACGAGCCAGCGTGGACCGGCGCTTATGACCCCACTTACGGCGACTACTACACCGGTGGTGGAATTTGGGGTGAAGACAACAGCCTCGGCACGTTCGGCTGCCTCGCCTACGGCTTTCTTTCCATCCTCGTCTACCTGCC
>JANQKH010000525.1 GCA_028281215.1 Phycisphaeraceae bacterium
TCACACTGCGCTGGGCGTCGCTAAGCGTCAGCAGCGCGGCGTCGATCATGCGACGCATCGCCGAGCGGTAGTCATCGGCTTCAATCTTCTCGGCCGGACCGTGGGCTTCCGACGGGCGACCTTCATACTCCGTGCTCCCGACACGCTGGTCGGCGCGGCGGGCGAAGTTGATCGAAAGGCGTCGGGCAATGGTCATCAGCCAGGTTCTCATCGGGTACTTCGGGTCATATCGGTCGGCATGTTTGAGCAGCCGCACGAAGGTGTCCTGGGCGAGATCGTCGGCCAGTTCCGGTCGGCCGGTGATCTTGCGAAGAAACGAGCGGATGAGCCGTTCGTACCGCTTAATCAACACGGCGGCTGCTTCCTGATCGCCGGCAGCGACGAGCTGGGCGAGTTCACCGTCCGAGCGTTCATCGCCGGCGGGGGCAGCTTCCTTCGACCGGGATGTACCACGCTCGTTGTCCATTCGACGCACACACCTGAACTTACAGAATGACCGGCCCACCGGTTGCAGATGGGCGGAATCGCCTATCGCGGGCATCATAGGGGTGATTTGGAGGCGTTTGGCGGCCTTCGTCGGTTTTTGCCGTTCATCTGACCGCCTCGTACCATCCTCGCCTCGATGCATGAGAAACTGCGAAATCGCCTGCTGGGGCTCTGGTCCCACCTGATTTCCTTGCGGGCCCGCACCGTGTTGGTGCTGGCTTTTTTCTCGGCGGTGTTCTGCATCGTATGGACCATTCAGAAGTTGGAGTTTCAGCCGGACCGCAATGACCTGCTGTCGCGCGACCTGGCGTGGAACCAGACATTCATCCGTTGGCAGAGCGCGTTTCCTGGCAAGGACGATCTGATCGTCATTGTGGACGCAGGTGAGTCACCTTCGCCGAAGCAAAAGGCGGCGGCGCAGACAGTGGTCGATCAACTCAGTGCAGCGATGGAAAACGCCGACGGTATCGGCAATGTGCTCTGGGGGTTTGAGGAAGGCTCGTACGGCCCGCGCTTGATTCGCCTGTTGCCGAAGGATCAATTCGCCGCGCGGTTGGCGCAATTGCGGGATGCACGAACCCTGCTCGAAAGCGAAACGTTCATCACCATGATCCGCAAGATCATGGGCCGGCTGCGCGAGAACGAAACGCCGGCGGGTTCCGCCAATACACAAACCGATGCGCCTGCGCTCGAGCAGAAAGTCATCGCGCAGATCGACGGACTCGGCCACCTGATCCATGCGATCCGTACGCGCATGGCGGCCGATGTGGACGACACCGGCAAGTCGTTGGGCGAACTGATTGAATTCGCTTCCGGCAACGATCCGACGCGCTGGCGTTACCTGACCGAAGACGAGCGGTTCTACTTCCTGCGTGTCACACCGGTGCGCGATCGCAATGCGCTCAATGAATATGGCACGGCGATCAATACCCTGCGGACCATCATCGAAAAAACAGAAAGAGAAAGCGCGGCACCACAAGGCGTCCATGTCGGTCTGACCGGCATCCCCGTGATCGAAACCGACGAGACCGACATCGCCACGCGCGATAGCACCATCGCCTCGATCATCGCGGTGTTTGCCATTTTGTTCATGCTGATGCTGGCGTTTCACGGTTGGCGGGCGCCGTTGCTGGCGGTGGTCGCCTTGCTTGTGGGCATCGCCTGGTCCTTCGGTTACCTCACATTCCGCATCGGCCATCTTCAGGTGATCAGCGTGGTGTTCACGGTGATTCTGATGGGGCTGGGCATCGCGTACGGCATCCATCTGGCGGCGCGGTTTGAACTGATTCGCCACAACTACGGCCGCGGGCTCGGTGGCTTTGTCGGCGCGATGCGCGACAGCATCCAGACTGTCGGACCAGGCATCATCACCGGCGCGATCACCACCGCGGCGGCGTTTGTCATGACGCTGTTCACCGACTTTAAAGGCGTGGCGGAAATGGGGGAAATTGCCGCGGCGGGTGTCATGCTCTGCCTGCTGGCGATGCTCACGGTGTTCCCCGCGCTGTTGCGGCTGGCCAAAGCGAAACATCATCACGTCAAGCCGTTTGAAGAGCGATCACTGCATTTGTTTGAGGAGCGATGGATCAAACCGTTCGTGTCGCGGCCGCGCACCACGCTGGCGGTGGCGGGGCTGTTGACGGTGGTGTCACTCGGCGCGGTGACACGGATGCAGTTTGACTTTGACCTGTTGAAACTGTTCCCGCGCAACGTCGACAGCATTGAATGGCAGGCCGCGCTGGCGAAGGCGGATCGGCCGATCTGGTTTGGTGTGAGTCTGTGCAACGACGTCGATCAAGCGAGCACCTACGCCGTGAACCTTCGCAGCAAACCGAGTGTCAAAGGCGTTGGCGGGATTGGTCTGCTGTTTCCGGCGGACGACGATGTTAAGACCGCGGCGCTGGATCGATTGCATGAACAGTTGAGGGATCCGCTGGCGACGCAGTGGGCGTTTCATTTGAAGCGCACCGGTGATCGCTCACAGCCGAACCCGTTGAAAGATCACAACGTGCTCGCGGACTTTCGCGCGTTGCAGGTGATGCTTGGTTTGGCGGCGACGCGCGACATTCCCGAGCCGATTCGTCAGGCGCTCGAACGGTTGGAAAAAGCGGTGTTGCAACTTGTGGAGACGACCGAATCCTACGTCGGTGCGGAACGGGCGGCGCGCGTGTACGCCGTGCAAAGTGAGTTCGCAACATGGCGGGACGACACCGGTGCACGTATTCGCAAAATCGTGGATACCTCACGCCTGGCGCCGGATGATTTCCCCGAGGGTTTGCTGTCGCCGTACATCGCGTTGAACCCGGACAAGCCCGACGATCAGTTGATGTACGCGTTGGAGGTGTACCCCGACGTGCCGGCCGAC
>JANQKH010000633.1 GCA_028281215.1 Phycisphaeraceae bacterium
CTCCGCACCCTCATTGTTCTCGTTGCGGTGTCGCCTGACTACGCGACCGGTGAAGGTATATGGCGTTACAGCGGATTGGCCGAAGTGCTGGGCGTGATCGCGTTGATCGGCGGGCTGATTGCCTTAACCGTCATGCTCCTTCGCGGCCTGACACTCGGCGGACGCATCGCCACCGTCTTCGTCATGGTGCCGGCCATCTTCGTCGGCGTGATGTGGTCGAGTTACGGCACGGGTCTTTACAAAGACAACGGCACGCTTGCTTATGAATTAGAAAGCAAAGAAGTGACGTTCAAAGCCATCAATACCGCTGTGATGGAATCGGATTCAACCGATGCTATCAAGACATCCCTTGACAAATTGGTGACGGCACAGTTGGTTAACGCAACCGATCAGGAAAGAGACTTAATCCGATCTGAACTCATGTTAGCCGCCGATACGATTTCTCTCGATGATGTTCAATCGCGAGAGGCGGATGCCGCCGCCCTGATGAACATTTTCGATCAGCTTCGCGACTTTGACGAAGCCACTTCGCGGAAGATGTGGCATGAAGTCGGCGTTGCCACCGGCCACGGGTTCATTTTCATCCTGCTGGTCATCGGCGTGGTTTGGGGTATTTGGGCGATCGGCGGCAAGATCGGAATGGTGTCGATTCTCAACCGTGTGATGTACGCCGTGTTCCTGCCGGCCTTCCTAGCGCCGGCGATTCTCAAGCAGGACACTTACATGTGGCTGGATGGTTTACCGATCATCGGCGCGTTGGTCGATCCTTCGTGGTTTGACGCCCGCTGGTTGCTGTTGTTGTTGACCGCCCTGCCCGGCGCGCTTTACGTCGGACTGTTCCAACCGGCGGACCGGTATGGCTATGACGTCGGCACCAATCCGTGGGAGGCGAACAGCCTCGAATGGGTGGCGACCACTTCGCCGCCGTTGGCGCACGGGAACTTCGACGAAATCCCGACGGTGTACCGCGGTCCCTACGAATACAGTTCACCCGCCGTGCAGGAAGACTGGCTGCCGCAGACCAAACAGTTACCGCCGGGCGTTCGTGAACCTGAAGCGCACTGATTCGATTTCGGATTTGCGATTTCGGATTTCGAATTTCAATCCGAGCGCCATCCCCGAATATCGTCGCCACATGATTGAGGCTGAACAATAAACAAAACGTTCCGTTGATATGACCAATCCGAAATCCGAAATCCGAAATCCGAAATCATCGGAATATCGTCCCTGGCTTCACCGCTATGCGATGCTGTTCGTCGTCATGACATTTGGGTTGCTCATGCTCGGCGGTACGGTGACCAGCAAAGGGGTCGGCTTGGCGGTGCCCGATTGGCCGACGACGTTTGATCACAACATGTTCTTGTTCCCGCCTTCACAATGGGTCGGCGGCATCTTCTGGGAACACACGCATCGGCTGATGGGCAGCCTCGTCGGCATGATGACGATTGTCATGGCGGTCTGGCTGGGGGTAACGCAGCGCCGCGAAACCGGCGGACAGCGTTGGCTTCGTCCGTTCGGCGTGGCGACGCTGGTTATGGTGATTTTGCAAGGCATCATGGGCGGCCTGCGCGTGACGGAATTGTCGATCGCGCTGGCGGTCTTTCATGGCATCACCGCCCAATTGTTTTTCTGCATGACGATTCTGATTGCCGCAGCGACCAGTCGATGGTGGATTCAACGGTCGTCCACCGGTATTGCCGAGGCGGCGCGTGATTCAAAGCGCACACCCTTGCCGGTGAAGTTTGCCTACCTGGCGCTCGGCATCGTCGTCGTGCAACTGATCCTTGGCGCGACGATGCGTCACAATGGCGCGGGGTTGGCGATTCCTGATTTTCCGACCAGTTACGGCGCGGTTGTACCGCCGTTCAATCAGACGGATATCGAAGCCGCGATGGCAACCTACGCTGACG
>JANQKH010000681.1 GCA_028281215.1 Phycisphaeraceae bacterium
GCGCGCCGCCAAAAGGAACATCTCCAACGCCTGATCGAATTCGCTGCGGCGATCGTGGTAGGTGCCGCGCGCCAACCAGACGCGCGCCATGTCACCCATGGGTTTGGCTACCGCGGCCGCTTCGTCAAAGAATCGGTTCGCGCCAGCCAGGTCATCCTTCAACTGCTCGGCGCGGCCCAACAGAGACACCAGCAACTGGCGCGACGCCTCGGTTTTCTTCGTTCCCTCCGGCAGCAATCGCACGGCCACGCGAAGGTCATCGACGGCCCCGGCGTGATTGCCGATCACCTGCTGAAGGAACGCGCGTTCAAAACGAGCGTCGCCATTGTCCGACGTTTCGATCCGTTTGGTCAGCTCGATGATCTTGCGTTCGCCATCGACCAGCGCATAAGTGCGATCCAGCGCGGTGGCGACCACCCGGTTGCCGTCAGTGAAGAGGTTGCCGATCGGGTCTTTGGTCTTCGCAGCGATCGGCATGCGGCCGAGTTCCTGGAGCGTGTCGACGTCAAGCCGAACGATCGCCTCTTTGGTGGGCATGTAAATGCCGTTGGCGGTCAGGGCGCCACGCGCGAAACAAGTGCCGAACGGCTTGGTTGTTTCCTGGTGCAACTTGCCGGATGAAATCTCAACGCAACGGACGCTCTTGTTACCGGCCACATACAGTTTGTCGCCCTGTACGCCAAGGCAGTAGCGCATCTCCTCACGCGGCGAACTGTAGATGAACTTGCCGGTAATGCGGCTGTTACAGAGAAGTTTCTGCGCGTCCGACGGCATGTCCAGCAACTTGTTGCCGTGCGGGATGATCACGTCGTCATCCCAGCCGGGCAGGTCGACCTGGCCGGCCATACCCATGGCAATCATGCGGGCGTTGCTGCTGTTGGACTTGGCTTTGGATTGTTCGTACTTGGTCGCCCAGTTGATCGAACCAGTCACAGCATCGACGGCGAAAATCACGCCTTCCCCGGTGGCGATGTACGCCTCGTCACCAAGCAGTGCAATGCCCGCACGCGCCCACCGGCGCGAACTGGTTTGACCGCCTTTGCAGAGGAACGTGTCGAACACGCGCCTGCCGGTTTTGAAGTCAATGCCGTACAGGTGAAATTCACCGCCATTTTTGCCGACCGGCACGACCAACAGGTTGTTCGACTTCACCGGCGCGGCAAGGATACGCAGGTCTTCCTCGCGCTCCTTGGTGTTGCGCATGTTGAACCGCCACTTAACCCGACCGGTATTCGCATCCACCGCGCACAACACATCGCTGAAGGTGACGGCCTGTTGCCGACCGTTGTGATACATCATCCATTGCGACACGCGTCCACCGGTGAAAATGCGCTCTTCAACGTGAATGATGGTGTTGTCAATCAATGCCATGGACTTGGCGGTGCGGTCGCCGAACATCGCTACTTCTTCGCGCGTGGTGGGCGTATTGGGCGTCGCGCCGATGGAGTAGTAAGCCCGCGGATAGACCCGCGCCCCTTCGGGGACACCGACGCCTTTCTGCACCACGTCGTTCCACGCGCGTTTGCCGCTAGCCAGGTCAATCGCCCGCAGGGATTCATGCGTTTTGATGTAAGCCCTGTCACCTTGCAGAAGCACTTGTGACGTGGGCATCCAGTTGCCCTTTTCCCATCGCGTGACAATCGAAGCACGGTTGGCGGCGCCTTTCGGTTGACCGTAGTAGCTGCCGCTGGTCTTGAGCACTTCCTTCACTTTGAAATTGAACTGCGCATCGTAGAGCGGCAGTTCCGCCCACAAGCGTGAGCCCTTCACCGGCGCGCCGGGCACGGCAGGCATCATGCCGGTCCGTGAAAAATTGCCCAACTGCATCGGCCAGCCGTTGGCGATCTTCGCCTGGTCATCCATGACCGCGCCGCGATCGACTTCAGCTTTTAAGGCCGTCATCAATCCCGATGGCGCGCCGCCATAGGTTTCCAGTGCTTTGGCCAGTTCACGTGCGCCATGGGCGTCACCGGCGCGGGCGCTGGCCAGGGTGGCGCGGATCAGCAAATCCGCATGGGGCACGCTGGGGTCGGGATGCTGTTCAAGAATCTTACGGAACAGTTCGCGTGCGCCGAGGAAGTCATACTTATCCAAGCGGATACAGGCGAGACGGTAGGCGGCGTCATCGCCGTGCGAGCTGATAAAAAACCGCTGCACCAGCCGGTTGAGCACAGCTTCTTCGTTGGCGGGACCGATGCTGCTGAGCAGCGCGCGGGCTTCGATGTCAGCCTTGATGCGGTAGGCGCGAAGCCCCTGTTCGGGTAACGCCGCGAGTTCCGATTCGATCAAATGCCGCACCGGGCGATAAACAAAGTTCCCACCTTGCGGTTCATTGCGATGCTTAACCGCCAATGCCGATGGACGTCGGTCGGTCAGCGCCGTCGGCCCGTCAAGGATATGCTGCCAGAGCGTGCAGGCAGCGCTGTAGTTTTCTTCCTCAACATAGGTGCGGGCACGATCGACGAGCATGTCGATGTCGGAGTTGGTCTCCAAACTGGCGCCGCCTGCGATGCGCTTTTCGCGTTCTTCTTTCTCCGCTTTGGCGCGGGCGGCGGCATCGTTCTTCAATTTCTCGGCCGCTTGCTTGTTTTTCAGTTCATTCTGTTTGCGCTTCAGTTCGACCTCTTTGAGATCAAACTGCGGCGTGCCCTTTTTCAGTTTTTTCAATTCCGCTTCAAGTTCGGCGATCTTTTTTTCCAAAGCCAGGTCGACCGATGGTTGGGCGTTGTCGGTTTTCTTAGCTTCATTGACTTCTTTGGCGACTGGTTTGGCCGGTTGCGGCGCCGCCGGCGCCACGGGTTGGACCGCGGCCTGCGCGAACAGCGCTGGTGCAGGAACAATCCACGCTGCCGTCAACACCAACACGACCGCAACCGCCGCCACGGAACTTGCCACAATCGATCGGCGTGGGGCGTGATCGGTCCGCATGTTTTCGGTTGTCTTCATGTCAACCGCTCCAGTTTTGAACTTGCCTGTTCAGTGCGTTCATCGGCGTGCTCAATCCGTTGAACACTACATCCGGCTCTTTCCAAACTTCCAACCCAGAAACTGCTCGAGACACAGAATGCCGACGAGCACGTAAAGGATTTCCCGCCACGATTCATTGCGCAATCCATCCGACGCCACGGCCAAGGTCGCTTTGCCTTTGACCATCTTGACGTTGGCGTCGCCGAGTTTTTTCGTAAAGTCGTCTTCGTTGACCCGCTGCAATCGGCCTTCGGTCGGATCGATGTTCGCCGCGAACAACACGCTTTCGAGTTGGTCATCCTTTCGGGTCAACTGCAATTCGTAAAAACCGGCCTTGACCATACCTTCGTAGGTCGCGATCCACGTCTTGCCCTCCTCGTCTTCGCCGACGTCAACGCCTTCAGGTTCGTCCGGCTCACCGCCTTCACGTTTGCGAAGCATGCGCGCCGACTGGTTGTAGCGGGCGGGATCGAGTTCGTGCACGACGGTCGTGCCCACATCGCGCGTGCCGTCGCCGACCATATCGCGCGCCATGTAGCTGGCGGTGTCGAGCATGATGGGCACGTAGCTGTGGTAGTTGGGCCAGTCGTTCCATTCGCCGTCGACGGTGGTGGCGACCAGCACAACGCGACCGTCGCCGAAGTTCTGTTCGACGAACATGGCGCTGTTGTCGACGTCATTCAAACGCATCGGCGCCGCCACTTTGCCGGAGTCGAGCGCTTTTTTGTCGATCACCACATGCCACCAACGGAACACCTTGACCGCGCTGATCAACGGTTTGAGCACGTCGGCGAAATCGCGCAGCACCAGGTGATTGGAATCATCGATGATCATGCCTTGCCACTTGTTCTCCGATTCGTCGCCTCGCATGTCCATCACCATCGCGGGCAGCAATCCTTCGCCGTCTTTATAGAGAATCTGGTTGTAAACCTGCTCGTCAACCTGATCGCCGAGGAAGAACACCAGCCCGCCGCCGTTATCGACCCACTTTTCAAGACCGGCCAGCCGGTCTTCGGTCACGCGATACAGGTTGCAGATGAAGATGACCTGATACTTGTCCAACGGCATCGTTTCAAACACGGTTTCGCTGACCTCTTCGATGGCGTAACCGGTACGAGCGTCGCCGGGTGTGAGGGCGAGTTTGAGGAAGAATGTTTCGGAGCGTTCGGGGTCGGAGGACGGGTCGCCGTTGACCAGCAGCACCTGCACGCCGTCGGTCACGCGGGCGGCAAAGTGACGGGAGTTGTCCGGTCGCAGAGCGTCGGCGTCGATGCTGACGGTGACCGGCACCGATCCGGTTTCCTCAAACCGGAATGTGAACGGCACGACCGCCTCTTCGCCTGCGGGAATCGACTGCACGCGGCTTTTCAGTTCCACGGCATCGCCCGCGCGGAACACCACTTCCACGTTCTCGGCGGGGTTGGCGCCGGCGTTAAACACCACCACTTCAAAGTCGGCATCGACATCGCGCACCAGCGCTTTGTTTTTCACGCGCACGTCGGTGACGATCAGGTTTTCCGTGGCATCGGAACCGACATCGACAAGAACGATTTCCGCCATGCCTTCAACTTTGCTCAATCGTTTGAGAATCGCGGTCGCGTCGCGTTTGTCGACGGCCGCCTCATCCGAAGATGGGCCGTTGGTATCGGCGGGCGTGGATGCTTCTTCGATGGTCTCCGATGCGGCGTCTTTCATGTCGCGGGCGGGGTACCAGTCGCGATGGCGCATGTCGGTGACGATGTAGAGCACGTGGTTGGTTGTGCCTTGGGCGTCAGCGAGTTTTTGCTCGATGGTCTGCAACGCTGACTCAAAACGGGCAGGCAGGTCGGACGCTTCGAGCTGTTCGACTTCCTGCACAATACGTTCGACGTTCTCCTCGGTCATGAATTCGCCCGCCGCCAACGGCTGATCGGGACGGCTGGTCAGGCGTAGCGTGATCGAATCACGTGATCGTTCGCGACCGAGTTCACGGATGAAATCCACAAGACTTTCTTTGGTCTGGTCAAAAGTCGTCTTACCGTCAGCGAGCAACTGCATGCTGGGCGAATCGTCAAAAAGAATGATGCGCTCGAACGGCGCACCGGCGCCAAGAATGCCAAGCCCGGCAACTTTGGAGAACGGCCGGGCGACGAGCATGGCGATCAACAGACACGCCAGGCATCGCAGCAGCAGGAGGATCAGGTTTTCCATCTTCACACGCCGACGATTGCGCTTCTCGGCGTCGAGCAGGAAATCCATCGCCGCCCAATCGATGATCTTGAACTTGCGCTTGGACAGCAAGTGAATAATGATGGGCGACGCAATGGCAAGCCCACCCCAGAGCAAAAATGGATTGACGAAACTAGGCATGTTTATATTTCGGATTTCGGATTGTGGATTTCGGATTTGGATTGACGGGCAGTACGAATGGTTCCAATAACGATTGCGGTGAGTTCGTTCGATTCTTCCAGCAAAGCACCGGCCTTTTCCTGAGTGACCGCCCCACATTCAATCAACAACTCGATCCAGTGTGCTGACTCATCGACTTCTTCTTCCACGATGCCCAACTTGGCGATGAACTCCTTTCGAGATCGGGCTCGTGGTGCGGCTCGGTAGTTTGCACTGACTGATGTCGCCGATCGCACCAGTTGACGGGATAACACATTGATGGACATGCGACTGGGCAATGAATCCACCATGGTGATCACGCGAAGGGCAAACGCTTTCATGCGAGCCTTCATTGTGTTTCGGTTGATATTTTGGTGTGCGTCGTTCATATCGTTTTCACAAACCAATCCGAAATCCGCCATCCAAAATCCGAAACCACCTCACCGTTTCGCGGCGCCACGGACGGTTCGCGTTCGAAAAGCGAGGTAACCGGCCAACGCCGCATCGAGCGGATCTTTGGTGTTCATCATCACGTGGTCGACGCCGTTGGACGCACAGACCTTTCGCACTTTGTGCATGTATTCCTCAACCGATTCGAGGTACGCCTGTCGCAGCGCGCGTGGCTCGGTGAGCAACTGCATGTCGATCTCGAGCCCCTTGAACATTGTGTTGTCCACGAACGGGAACGTCAGTTCGTGATCATGCATAACGTGGAAGAGGACCACCTCATGACGGCGATGCCGAAAGTGCTGCAACGATGTCTTGAGCGTTTCGAGATCAACGAACAGGTCACTGACCAGCACCACCATGCCGCGTTTGCCGATTTCCTCGGCGAGCCGGCGGAAGATGTCGCCGACGTCGGTCTTGTTGTCCGGCTCAGTCTGTTCCAACTCGTGAATCAACAACTTCAGGTGATTCGGATGGCTGGACGAGGGCAGTTTCTTGCGGATATCCGTATCAAAGGTGACCAGACCGACACTGTCCTGCTGCTGTTGGGCGAGATAGGCGAAACATGCCGCAGCCGTGCAGCCGTAGTCGAACTTGCTCCAACCGTCGGATTGCTCCCCGTAGCGCATGGACTTGGAGCAATCGAGGATGATGGTCATCTTGAGGTTGGTTTCTTCCTCGTATTCCTTAATGTAGAAGCGGTCGGTTTTGGACCAGACCTTCCAGTCGATGTGTTTGATTTCATCACCGGGCACGTACTCGCGGTGTGAAGCGAATTCGACCGCGAAACCGTGGTACGGGCTTTTGTGTTGTCCGGTGATAAACCCTTCGACGACAAGTCGGGCGCGCAGGTCGAGGCGCGAGATCTTGTCCAGCGTTTTAGGGTCGAGGTAATTGCGTGACTGGGTGTGGGACATAAAACTTCCACGTCGCGGGGAAAGAGAGCGGCGATCTGCGATCGTCCGCTAAACGGGTGACATCGCACGCACGATCAGCCGGCAAAAGCTAGTGCGTTTTCACGGGACATTTCACCTTTTTCTTCAACGGTCTCGAGCAGTTTGTCGATCACCTTGTCGGAGTTGATGCCTTCCGACTCGGCGTTGAAGTTGGTCAGCACGCGGTGCCGCAACACGGGGTGCGCGACGGCTTTGACGTCGTCGGTGGTGACGAACGTTCGGCCTTCGAGCGCGGCCTTGGCTTTGCCGCCGAGGATGAGGTACTGCACACCACGCGGACCGGCGCCCCAACTGACCCATTCCTGAATGAACTCAGGCGCGTCGCCTTCGAGCACGCGCGTCGCGCGAACCAGTCGCAGCGCGTAGTTGATCACGTGCGGCGCCACCGGCACGCGGCGGACGATGCCTTGAAGACGCACGATGTCGTCCCCGCTGAGCACCGCGTCCACCTGTGGATCGAAGTTGGCGGTGGTGGTTTCCGCGATGTGGTATTCCTCTTCAAAGCTCGGGTAGCGCACGAACACCTTGAACATAAAGCGGTCCTGCTGCGCTTCGGGCAGCGGGTAAGTGCCTTCCTGTTCGATCGGGTTCTGCGTCGCGAGTACAAAGAACGGAGGTGAAAGTGTGTGATCCTGACCGCCGATGGTGATCTTCTTCTCCTGCATGGCTTCGAGCATGGCGGCCTGCGTCTTCGGCGGGGTACGGTTGATTTCGTCCGCAAGAATTACGTTCGCGAAGATCGGGCCGGGCAGGAACTTGAAACTGCGGCCGCCGGTCGCTTTGTCTTCCTGAATGACCTCGGTGCCGGTGATGTCGGAAGGCATGAGGTCCGGCGTGAACTGGATGCGATTGAAGTCGAGGTGCAGACTGCCGGCAAGCGTGCTGACCATGAGTGTTTTCGCAAGACCGGGCACGCCTTCGAGCAGACAGTGGCCTTGTGCGAAGATAGCGATGAGCAGTTGCTCGATCACCTCGTCCTGGCCGACGATAACCTTGCCAAGCTCGGCTTTGACTTTCTCCGAGGCTTCTTTCAATCCCTGCAACGCAGCGAGATCATCCTGCGTCAGTTCCACGTTTACTTGGTCGGTCATGGGGGGCTCCATACTGAGTGGTCTTGGTTCAATCGAATTTCATTCAAAGCAAAACAGTTTACCAGACTCGACGTCTGAATCCTTGTGTGGTTCAAATTTCAAGCGCAGCACAACTGATGGTCGCTGTCACTCTCATCTCCTGCGAATCGTTGGCCAAACCAAACTCCCGGAATGCGGTGTGCGTGTGGGTTCATCGGCTGAGGATCGGCAGGTGGTTGTAGGGCAATTGCAGGGTCAACAATGCAACGGACGTGCCGTACGTTGTTCCGACGCCGTCGCCCATCCAACTGCCGTCGCCGCTCTGGGCGTTACCGAGATAATCGCGCACAGCCGGGAAATAGCCTTTCCAGTTTTCCTCACTGGACAGCCACATGGCCTGGGCACAGTAAAGCGTTGCGTAGTAGTTGTGTCCGCCGAAAGCGTTCACGCCGCTTCGCCCCTTTAGCAGGTTCTTAATGTACTTGAGACACTTGTCCGCCACCGGGTGTTCGTATTGGCCGGCGTTGTAGAGCACGGCAACCGCCGCAGCTGTGATCGGCGCCCGGCTTGAACCACCGCTCGACGCGCGGTAGCGAATGCCGCCGTCCGGATTCGTGCTTTTTTCGATGTAGCCAATCGCGCTGTCAATCGTTTTCTTCGGCACCTTCAAGCCAGCGTTGCGGATGGAGCGCAAGCCTTGGATCTGCGTGATCGTGACCGAACCTTCATCGCCGCCGGAGTCCGGGGTATACAACCATCCGCCCGCGGCGGACTGACTGCGCGCGGTGAGTTTGATCGCTTTTTTGAGCACGGCTTCAATGCGTTTCTGGCGTTCGGGGTCACGTTCCATGCCGTACACTTCGCCGAGGAAGAGCATGGAGAACCCGTGGCCGTACATCGGTCGCTGTTCTTCCGCCGGATTGGCGATCAGTCCGGTACCCGCACGTTCGGCTTGTGTGAGCACAAAGTCGACGGCGCGGCGAACATTGACTGCGTACTTGCCTTCGACCGGTGTGTTGCCGCCCGCCATCAGCGCGAGCCCGGCCAATGCGGTCATCGCGACCGGGTAATACCCGTAACCGGTCTGCGTTCGCCAAGAACCATCACGGTTCTGCGTCCGTGCCAGAAAGGCGAGCCCTTTCTGAATCTTCTGTTCGATTTCAGGCGTGATCATTTCCGGCCGCTTGGCGAATCGCAACTCCCGTTTTTTCGTTTGGCCCTGAGCGGCGCGGGTCAAAGGCGAAGCGAAGATCATCATCGTCACGAGCAACACAGCCACGGGATGGGCGGTCATCGTGATTCGGCGAACCTGATTCTTGGGCATGGTGAAGTTCCTCACTGGGAACACGGACGCCGAACCCCCAATTACGCGTCAAAGGGCGGCATACCGTACGGATTCGAGCCTCGCCTCCGGAATTCAGACGTGCCGGGGGCGGCGGCTTCTGCCATTGTAGCGGAGAAAATGGGATTCCGGCCGACAGCCGTAACGGAAATGTAAACCGAATGAACCGGAAAACGGCATGATCCGTCCCGTCATAGCATGCGGCAGGCAAAACCTTTACGATGCATCGGCTGAACGGGGATCTGCAAGGAAAGGCCTTTTGGTGAGTAGTCGCATTCTCGTCGCAGTCAGTTCACCGTGGGCCAGTGAAAGGCTGGCGGCGCCGGTGGTCGATCTGGCAAACCGACTCAACGCCTCCGTCGTCGTCACCCATGTTGCTCATGTGCAGCATGAGGACGAGCACGAATCCGACGCCAAACAGCGAGGCGAGGAATCGCTCAAATTACTTTCCGAGGAGCTACGCGATCTGGGCATTGAGGCCGAAGGTGTCATGCTCTTTTCCGACGACGTGCCCAAAGCCATTTTGAACACCGCCAAAGCCAAGGCGTGTACGCTCATTGTCATCGGCGCCGCCGAAAACCATGTGCTCAAAGGGCTGTTCAAACGCATCCTCGCCAGTGACGTGCCCGGCGCAATTCTCAGACAGTCCGATGTGCCCGTCTTGATTCTGCCGACCAACTGGCGCGGGGCGATCTGACACAACCGGTCACACGCAGAGATCATTTTCAAAACTTTCGATACAAACGGTCGCAACCCATAGTCAACCCCATCGATTAAACATAGGATGATCTACTGGGTCGTCCGGCCGACCGATAGAACATTCAGGTCGATCTTTTTCGATTCTCTTGAATCACGCTTGGTCCGTAGACGGGGTCACGATGTTGCAGGAAGCAACTTCAACCGACACGGTGCGTACGTACCGCGATGGGTTCGCGGACAGGCGATCCACACGGTTCATTTTCGGTCGACATTTTTCTATGCTTCGCAATCTGCTCCTGCTCACATGGGTCATCTGTATTGCCTGCATCATCATGGGGCCGGCCGCACAGCCCGCCGCCGCGCAGGTCGGTGCAAATGAGGCTGTCGTACTATTAAATGATCAATTGGCGAAATTGCGAGCGGCGGATTCCGACACGGCTGCCCGACGGGCTGCCGTATTGAGCATGTTGAACGACTCCGGCGCCGCGCGAGACCAGGCCGTGCAGTCGCTGCTTGCCGAAATGAAAGACACCTCACAAGTTGCCGTGCAACGCGCGATTGTGCAGGGACTGAGACTGGCCAAAGGCGAGGTGGATCATCGGTTTGGGCCGCTGATCGTCCAACACTTAAAGTTATTCGACGCAACATGGATCGAAGACGCGACCGGCGCGCTCGGCCGTATTCCGTCAGCGAACCTGACGCGACAACTGATCGCTATCGCGACCAACACCAAAGATGAACAATCACCCTCACCAGCGCGGATCATTGCGCTGGGCGCTTTGGGTTACGACCATTCGCAGACTGCCGCCGGCGCGTTGATCGACATGCTGGCTTCGCGGCAGAACGATTCGCTCAAACCGACGATTTGCAAGAGCCTGACGCGGCTGACCGGTCTGGATGAATTCGGTGAAGACACTGACCGCTGGCGACTGTGGTGGGCGACCAGCGCCAAGTTGAATCGACAGGAGTGGTCCGAGCATCTGATCAACAACCATGCCCGCCGAGCCGATCGGCAAGCACGCCAGAAAGCACAGATGCGTGACCGCCTTTTGCTCGCGTTGCGGCAGCGCTATCGCGCCGCGCCTGAATCCGAACGCCAAACGGTATTGATTGCCATGCTGGGCGACGACGCCTCGGAAGTGCGAGGCCTGGCGCTGGAACTGGTGCGCGAACTGTTGATCGGCGGAGAGATCGGTGAGTCGTTGACCGACGCCCTGCTCGCGAAGCTGGACGACCCGTCGTCGCAGGTCCGAAGCGTTGCCGCGTACGTATTGCGTGATCTGAAAAACGAAAAGGCTGCTGACATCGCTGCCGAACGACTGGCAGACGGGCGCGAATCCAATCCATCCGTCCTGCGAGCCTACCTGCTGTTGATGGAACGACTGCCGCGTGCCCAAGCCATCGATGCGGTGTTGAATCTGTTGAATGATCCCCTGGTGCGCGGCGAAGCCGCCGGTGCGTTGATTGCCGCAATCGATCAGGAAACGGCCGTACTGGACCGGCGTGCAAGGGAACGCGCCGCCACGCGGATTCGCAACCAACTCAAACAGGACGCCGACCCCGAGCCGCGTTTTGTTGAACTGCTCGGCCGTGTGGGCCAGACCAGCGACTGGCGCTACATCGAGCGCTGGCTGGACAGCGAAAACGCCGCCGTCCGCGAAGCCGCCGCCAAAGTCTGGGCCCGCTACGATCAGCCGCTGGCCAAACTCGCCCAACGCGCCGATGACGAACTGATCCGCGCGGTGTTGATTCCCGCGGCTCAACTGCGCGGCCGCTCAGCAGCAACACTGACCGGCCTGATCAAAAACCGCCCTGAACAAACCCAATTGCTTGACGCCTGGGGGCAGGCGATCGTACGCATTGCCAGCCGCGTTGAACCCGCATCGGCGCTGAATAACGGCACGCTCTCACCACTTCAATTGGCGTCGGCGGACGACCTGATGGCTGAGCAAGGCGTCGACCGTGACCTGCGTTTGCAGTTTCTATCGGCCGGGTTGGAGAAACTGAACCGAATCACCGCATCCCATAACGGCAATGCCCTGACACAGATTGCCCAGGGGCAACGTACATCCAGTCCAACTTTCGGCTTGGATCTGGCGGCGTTGCTGGTTCGGCGAGCCCAGGTTCACTTGGCCGATTCCAACGCCAAAGCCTCGCTGGCCGATCTGGACCGGATTCAGCAAATTCCGGTTGAATTGGCGGGCAAGCCGGCCGGTCAGGTCGAATTGCTCGCCGTCGAATCCCTGCTCAAGATGGGCAGCATCGACGACGCCTTCACGCGTGGCGCCCCACATCTACAAACCGCCGAACAGCCGATCAGTCCGCTTCAAAAGCCGATGATCGACCTTTTCCTGTCTGCAGCGGACATGGGCATCGCCGCCAAGCAATATGAGAACGCCGGCATCATTTTGAATCGCCTCAAATCCCGGCTGGGCGACTCGGTGGGACTGGAATTGGAGACGCGCATCTCCGTTCTTGAGGGAAAGATCAAAATGGCGGATGAGCGGGCGGGCTAAGTGTCCAGCCGCGATTTTGAGTGCCCCAAATCAAACCATCCGACGATGGTTTTGAAGATCACCCAGGGGCCGATCGGGGCCCGGCCTTGACGCGTAAGGTGAGTTGTGCCATAATGATGGAACATTTGAGGTCGTCAATCGACAGGCCTCTTTGTGGCCGCCCTCGACCCAGTTTCCGTCGGGGAAAACTGTCACCGGCGAGGGTTAGGAATCCCAACAATAGGATGAATTCATGGCTACCGTGACCAAGAAAGAACTGGTCGATCGCATTGCCGACGCGACCGATGTCAAACGCGTGGACGTCAAGTTGGTGGTCCAGGCCTTCCTCGACAACATCATCGTCGAACTGGGAAAAGATAATCGCCTGGAATTCCGCGATTTCGGCGTCTTTGAAACGAAGAAACGCCAAGCCCGCCGCGCGCAGAATCCCAAAACACTCGACGAGGTCTGGGTGCCCGCCAAGCGCACGGTCAAATTCAAAGTCGGAAGGCTGATGAAGGAAGTGCTGGCGCAAAACGACGACGCCGAGGCGACCGCCGCCGCATCGGGCAACCCCGAACCCGCTGCCAGTTCCTCTGGCGCTGACAGTTAATCGGCGACACCGCTCCATCCATCCCCGCACACTCCATATATGAACACGCAATGGTTGAATCACCTTCGCGACGGCCTGGCGCGCCTCGAAGCAAACGATCGCCTGCGCACGCTGCGCATCACCGACCCAACCCGATACGAATGCAACCGCACCGGCAAGTTCGTCTCGCGCGATGGCAAGACGCTGATTAACTTTGCAGGCAACGACTACCTCGCGCTGGCGCAGGATGAACAACTCAAGTCCGCAGCAATCAATGCGATTGAACAATTCGGAACCGGTAGCGGCGCCAGCCGACTAGTGACCGGTCATCAGTCATTGCACACGCAGTTGGAAACACGGTTCGCGCAGTTCAAGCATGCTGAAGCGGCGCTACTCTTTTGCACCGGCTACATGGCGAACCTCGCGGTGCTTACCACGCTGCCGCAATCGAATGACATCATCCTGATGGACAAGTTGTGTCACGCGAGTTTGATCGATGCGGCGCGCGCCAGCGAGGCCGTCTTGCGCGTGTTCCCGCATCGTGACTACAAAGGATTGCAAAAACGGTTGCATCGCATTCGCCGTGCTAACACACCGTCGCACATGAACCTGTTCATCGTGACCGACTCGATCTTTTCCATGGACGGCGACGCGGCTGACCTGCCGCAACTGTGCGAACTAGCGCGCGAATTCAACGCGATCACTGTCGTCGACGAAGCGCACGCGACCGGCCTGTTCGGCGAACAAGGTACAGGACTTTGTGAAGCGCAAGGCGTGACGGAACACGTTGACGTCGTAATCAGCACAGCAAGCAAAGCGCTCGGTGGACTCGGCGGCATCGTGACCGCCGCCCGACCGGTCGTTGATACATTGATCAACCGCGCGCGCTCGCTCATCTACACCACCGCGCCACCGGCAGCGCAAGTCGCAGCCATCATGGCAGCGATCGACGTCATTGAGAACGAGCCACACCGTCGGCAGCACGTGCGACAACTGGCTCAATCGCTGCGTGATCAATTGACGCCGTTGGCCACGCCCGGCGTGCTGGAGATACCGCATGGGCACCTGGCAACGCCGATTGTTCCGTTGATCACCGGCACAGCGGCGTCGGCGTTGGTGCTGAGCGAAAGTCTCCAATCCGTAGGCATTTACGCGCCCGCCATTCGTCCGCCAACCGTCGCCCCCAACCGGGCCCGTGTCCGCCTTACCCTCCGCGCCGACATGAACGAGCAGGACCTTCAGTCACTGGTGGACGCCGTACGCCGATACCTGTCCTGATCGCTGGGTCAGCGCGCACCCATTCCATCACGATGGCGCTGGCCATGTGACCTTTGGTTCCCGACTGCATCGAAGTCGGCATCACCCACACCCACCAGGAGGTTCATCATGGCTGACAACACATCCCTGCTCGACAAAACCAATCACATTCTCGAAATGGTCAAGCAAGGTCAATTCGTGGAAGGCATGGAAACGTACTACGCCGACGATGCTGTCAACGAGGAACCCACTGGCGATAAGGTCGTGGGCAAGCAGGCGATCATCGACAACGAGAAGACCATTCTCGAACAGGTCGCCGCCTACCACGGCATCGAAATCAAATCGGTCGGCGTCGGCGAAGACGACGGCCACGGCAACGGCGTCACCTTCGCCGAATACAAACTCACCGTCGATATGAAAGACGGTTCCAAATTCAATCCCGATCAGGTGCAGGTCACCCGATGGGAAAACGGCCAAGCCAAACACATCAAGTTCTACTACAACCCGAATTTCTGATCCGCATCACACATTCATGCCGTTTATGCCAACCGCGCCCGTGTGATACGCTGCGTACACGGACCGCGCATGAAAGAACACCTGGCCAAGCTTATGTTCGAGTTGGACCGCCGAGCGGTCAGGCGGCAGGTTCCGCCGGCGCACCGCGAATCTGTGATGCACGCCGCGCGACAGCATGTCAACGAGCGGTCACTCCTGAAAGGCCAGCGCGGCTACGTGGCGTTCTTTGCCCTGTTCTTATGGATGATCATCTTCAGCTTTTTCGCCACCGCTGGCAGCAACAGGGTGGAAACCGGCGCGATTTGGCTGGCGGCGCAGTTGCTGGGGTTCCTCGGCCTTCAGGTGTTGATCGATCGAATCGCCTTCGCCGCCGCATTGCGACAACACGTGTATGACAGCCATGTCCGCCCCAATCAGTGTTTCGAGTGTGGCTACAACCTCAAAGGATCCACCTCCGCAACCTGCCCGGAGTGCGGGGCAGTGGTCGCGGTGGATTGAATCGTCGACCAGGTGAAACGGCTTCATTCGCCGAGCATCTTGAGAATCGCCTGCCCGAACGCCTGGCCTTTGAGGTAGTAAGTTTTGCCCGAACCAAGGTAGTGGTACGGCCGATCGTTGCCGACGGCGCGCCATTGTGCTTTCTGTTCGTCCGTGCCTTTCCAGAATCCCTTCGTGTAAAGCTCGTGGGCTTTCACATCGTAGTATTCGGCGGTCGGCACAAACATCACGTTGCCCTTAAAGCCGGGCAGTTTCGCGGCCGCGGCCTGCGCCTTTTGAAAGTCACCGCGACTTGGAATCCCGCCCGTGCTCAATTCGCCGATGACGAAAGGTGCATCCGGCGCATTCAAATCTTTGCGCAGATCCTTGATGAACATGCCAAGCCACTTGGTGTAGTCGGCATACTGTTTGTCGCGCAGTTCGCGATTGATCTTGTCATTGAAACCCTGATGCCAGACGATGCCGGCGATCTCGTACGACTTCCCCTTCAGTTTCGGAAACAGCGTGTCGATGTTGGCCAACGATTCTTTCGTGTGCCGAACCAGTTCACGGTAGTAGTGGCCGTACCGCGCCTTGACGTCTGCCATCGTCGTCTTCGGCTTCTTCCTCTGCATCTTCGCGAGAATGGCGTCGAGCCCTGCCTGGTCCGGCAGACCCGCACTCGGCGGACGGTAATCAATCGCCAGGCTTTTGCCGCCCCACGCAACTTTGATGATCAACACCGGCGCGTCGATCGCATCGCCCACGGTGTGGCCGAAGCCGAACTCCGGCCCGATCGAATCGACCCCTTTCGTGCCGTAGCCGACCGTCAACGGCCCATGTTTGGCGCCGCCGTTCTTCGACGGATAAGTGATGAATACATCATCGCGCACCGCCCAGCCGTCACCGTCTTTGAGTGACGCGTAGGTCGGCTTGATCAGCGGGTCACTCTTGTACGTATCAAGGTGCACCGGATTGCCTTTGCCTTCCATGTTCGACTGGCCGGTAAGAATGAAAACCTTGATCTTCTCGGCGCCGCGAGCGTGGGTGGTCAAGCCAAGCGATGCCACTCCGGCGAGCAACATCATCAAAGAAAACGAGCGAACGGAAACCTGAAGCATGGCGACTCCTCATGTAAACGTTGAATGCCGACCTGCAAGCATACCGCGACCTGACCCGACCGAGCCACGCCGATCACTCGGTTCCGCGACAATTCGCCCCAACGATTCGACCGGTCTACCCCGCGTGCCTGCTCAAATGCGGACTTCGATCCCCAGTTGAAACAGGAAATCGGCGATCGCCTGCTTCTGCGAGGTGCCCCGATAGATCAACGACATCCCGCTTGCACGGGAAAACTCATATCCCAGGCGCGTCGATTCAACCCGCAAACCGCTGTCTATGTCGATGCTGCCGATCAACATCGCGCCTTCGAGCGACTGCGCCAAGGTCGGTCCCAGCGCTCGAAACTGAGGCATTTCCAAAGGATGATGGAGGCGCTGCTCCCCGGGCTTGCGCTGGTTGAAACCGTAGCCGAACAGGTCGTACATGATGGCCTGAAGTTTTCGACCGAACGCGGTCCGGGCGGGTTTGGATTGATGTTCCAGGCGGATGGCATAGATCGTTGAGGGCGTGATTAACAACAGGTTGCCTTCGCGGTCACCCATTTTGACACCGCCGGCGACGCGCAGGTAATCGACACCGGGCGTGGCGTCCGGCGGCAGCGGTGATTGCGGCTGCCCGGGTTGTTCCCCCTCGTGATCTGAATCAAATGCCGTCATGTCTGATGCACGATTGAATGGTTGCTCGTTACAGGCATCTTTCCAAAACCATGGAAACCTTCGATTCAGGATAACGCAAATGGAGGTTTGCATGTGACAGAATTCGTTGTTCCCCAACGCGGGCGATGCCATGATGCATAATGCAAATGCAAGGCAAACGCACTGAACATATGCCACTTTGTGCATGCCCTGCTTGTTCATCCGCTTCATTCATCCCAATCGATGGGCGAGGCATGTGAAACTGGAAAAAGTATGCCGATTCAAACGGATGGCTCGACCGATCGACCGATAGCCGAAGGGACGGAGGCTGTCGGGAATTGGTTCCATGGACTTGCAACACCTCCCACACCTGACCAACACCGCGCGGCAAATCCATCAGGCCATTCGCAACATGGCTGTCTTTTCACCACCCCCCATCGAATTCATCAGTGAGGCCGGCGAAGCAAGCACGATTCGTATCATGCGACAACGCTTTCGCAAACCGTTCATGACGCAAGCCCACACGTGGGTGCAACGGTTGCTGGTCAATGATTTTCAAGCGTACGCCTTCATGTCGCAATACATTGAACTACGCATTCGCCATCAACATTGGACGAGTTGGGGCATGCTGGTTCATCCCCTGGACCAACTGAATCCCGAAGTCGCGAAAGTGTTGTTAGGCAACATCGGACCGTGCTATTTGCGGATCGATCTCGGCCAACTGACCGCGCCGTTCCAGGGACTTCTCGAAAACCTCAAACCGACAAAACATTCGCCGATCTCGAAGCGCGGCGTCGCATGACGCGGAACCGTTTATCCTGATTCCAAATCCGCCTGACATTGGATTCCCGACGTGGCGACCGATACCATGGCTCACGTCGGGAGTGTAGCTCAGCGGTTAGAGCAGTGGACTCATAATCCATCGGTCGCGGGTTCGACTCCTGCCACTCCCAGTTTTCTATCCACGTATCACCGCAGACAAACGCGGGATCAATTACACGACGTGTTCCGGAGCAGAACGATGGGTATCCCCCACAAAATAAGGGAAGAGGAGATTCCTGGGATGGTGTACGTAAACACATCCGATCCAGAGGCAAAAGGGCGCCTGACTTCAGTTGGCTGCTTTCACGCTCCGCCAAGTTCGTTGATGTCAATGAAAGACATATTGATAGTCGAATTCGCTTTTGCTGAACGCAAAAGCGAAAAAACCGACGAGTCATGCGTCTCTGTCTGGACAACATTGGCTGACGCGCGAAAGTTGGTCGATTTGCTACAACAAACGCTGGACGAAATCAGTTGATTTGCACTTTCGGTAGGCAGGGGAGGGTATGCGTTCGCAATTACTTCAACATCGAACTGCCATCCATCTCCGCAGGCTTGTCCAAGCCCATCATCTCAAGAATCGTCGGCATCACGTCCGCGAGTCGTGCATCGTTGTCGAGTTTGTCCGAAGCTTTGAGCGGATCGCCAGTCGCGTCGCCGGTGCGACGGGGATCGACGACGATGCATTCGACGTCGTAGGTCGTGTGCGCGGTGTGCGGTGCATCGGTGTTCGGATCGAACATCTGCTCGGCGTTGCCGTGGTCGGCGGTGACGATGAGGACGCCATCCTTTGCGAGTGTGGCGTCGACGATCTTGCCGACACACTCGTCGACCGTTTCGACCGCTTTGATCGCGGCGTCGAGCGAACCGGTGTGGCCGACCATATCGCCGTTGGCGAAGTTGACGAGAATGAAGTCCTCGCCGTCCTCGGCGTTGATGCGATTCAACACAATGTCGCAGACTTCGTGCGCACTCATCTCCGGTTGCAGGTCATACGTTGCAACCTTCGGCGACTGCGCCATTTGCCTGCCTTCGCCGGGAAAAGGATCGTCACGGTAGTCATTAAAGAAGAAGGTGACGTGGGGGAACTTTTCCGTCTCAGCCGTGCGGAATTGCGTCAAGCCGAGGTCGCTGAGGTACTGCCCGGCGATGTTCTCCATCTTCGGCGGCTTGGGGAACGCGACGTGCACCCATTCGTTGAACGCCGTTTCGTAGGCGGTCATTGTCGCGTAG
>JANQKH010000696.1 GCA_028281215.1 Phycisphaeraceae bacterium
TTCAAGTTCAAGGCGTTGGATGGTTGAATCAATCTCGCTTGATGGAGGTGCTCGAAGGGGGTTTGCGCGTGCCACTGGTTGCGCGCTGGCCGGGCAAGATCAAGGCCGGTCGTGTGACCGATCATGTTGCCGCGTTCTGGGATGTGTTGCCCACGTTCACCGAACTCGCGGGCGCCAAGGATAAGACGCCGACTGACATCGACGGCCTAAGCTTCGCGCCGACTTTGCTCGGTAAGGGTAAGCAGAAAACACACGATTACCTCTACTGGGAATTCGCCGCGTATGGCGGCCAGCAAGCCGTCCGCATGGGCGACTGGAAAGCCGTGCGCCAGAACATGTTCAAAGGCAAAGGCGAACTGCAACTCTACAATCTCGCGAAGGACATCGGCGAATCAAAGAACGTTGCCGCCGACCATCCGGACGTGGTCAGGAGAATCCGCCAGATCATGAAATCGGCGCGGCAGCCTTCGCCGTTGTTCAAGTTCAAGGCGTTGGATGGTTGAATCAATCTCGCTTGATGGAGGTGCTCGATGCGCGGACGAATTGGTTGGACTGCGTTGCTTATTGCCTTGATGGGGTCGCACATTGGCGATGTGCATTCGCCTTGTTACGCGGACAAATTGCCCAGCGGACATGGCATCTCGCGTCGGCACCCGGCGGATCAGAAAATCATGCAGCACCCGGCTGTCCTTTTTGCGGAAAATTTCGAGACCGGTTCAATTGAGCAGGTTGTCAAACGTTGGGGCAGTGCGAACAACAAGGACGGCAAGGTGCTCGGCTTCGCGCAGGACACGATGATCCGCGACGCCGGCCGGCGCTGCCTTGAAATGACCGCCACACTCGACGCCAACACCGGCGGTAATCTCTACAAAAAGCTGGACCGCGGCGTCGATCGCGCCTTCGCGCGGTTCTATGTCAAGTTCCCCAAGCACGCGGACTACATTCACCACTTTGTCACGCTCGGCGGCTATCACCCCGCGACCAATTGGCCGCAAGGTGGTGCGGGGCAGCGGCCGAAAGGGAACGACCGGTTCACTGTGGGCATCGAACCGTATGGTTACCGCGGCCGGCACAAGCCGCCCGGCGCGTGGAACTTTTACACGTACTGGCATGAAATGAAAGTCTCTACCGGCGGTAAATACTGGGGCAATTCCTTGAGCCCTCAGAAGCCGTTGCTCGTCCCGCGCGACATGTGGCAGTGTGTTGAAGTTATGATCCAATGCAACACGCCGGGCAAACGCGACGGCGAACTGGCGCTCTGGCTGGACGGCCAGCCGGTCATGCACATCAAACAACGCACGAAGCGCACGCGCTGGACCGGCATGGGGTTTCAACTGCCGACCGATCCAAGCGAAGGCGAACCGTTTGAAGGATTCAGTTGGCGCAGCAGCAAAGATCTGAAGGTGAACTTCTTCTGGCTGTTGCATTATGTGACGCCCGATGCGCTGCGTCGCAACGGCGTGCGCGAGCTGCCCAAATCGGTGAGTGTGCGTTTCGACAACATCGTTGTCGCCACGGAATACATCGGTCCGCTGATGCCTTGGTTGCGGTGAGGGGTTTGCGAACGCGTTCAACTCATCCCGCTTGCTTGGACTAGTAGGCACCTCATCGGGAGGGTGAATCATTTCACCGGCTTGGGTTCTTGCAACACGTCCGGCCAATAGGTTTGGCCGACGGCGTCGAGAATGGCGTCGGGGATGTGGCCCTTGTGCGGTTCGACTTGCTCGGTTGGGCACGCCGGCGCGGTTGCGAGCAACGACGTTCGATTCATCCGTTGCAACCATCGCAGGTTGGTTTGCATGGAAATGTCGTCTTGTGACGTGTGGTTTTGCTTCGCTTCTTGTTTTCTCTGGCGATCGGTGGGCGCCCCTGTGGTGTTCGACGCTGAGGCGTCAGTTGACTGTTTCACCGCGGTTGCCATCGCTTCGCTTGGGTCAGGCACATAACCGTTGACGATGATCCCGGCGACGTCCGCGCCGGCCTGCTTAAGCAGCCGGATGGTCATCGCGGTGTGGTTCAGTGTGCCGAGCCCGGCCCGCGCGACGACGGCGACGGGATACCCGAACGCCATCACCAAATCGAGCACAGTTTGCTTCGGCTTTGCGGCATGCAACGGCACCAGCAGACCGCCGACGCCTTCGATGAGCATGAAGTCGCTCGATTGATCCAGCAACTCCAAGGATCGCACGAGTTCGTCCATGTCACCCTCCGCACTGTTGTGGCCGAGTTGGCCAGCCGATTCTTCCGCCACCGCGGGCGCCAGCGGCGCCTCGTAGCGAATCGGATGAATCACCGGCAGCGGCTGACGGCAATCGGAAAAGTGCGCCAACGCCTCGGCGTCTTCACTGACCAACCCTTCCCGGTCCCGCCGACAACCACTGGCGTAAGGCTTGCACACGCCGACACGCTGGCGCGTCTGTTGTCGCAAGGCGTGCGCGATTGCGCAGGTGATCACGGTTTTGCCGACACCGGTATCCGTGCCGGTGATGAACAAGCCGGGCTTGTTGAGTTGGGGCGGACGCGGGAGCATGCGAGCATGATAGGTCGCTTCGAACGCCGGCGTCCTTTGCTGTTGCCGACGTCACCTACGGAATATTGTCGCGCCCGGGTTGATATGCTTCGACGAATGGCAGCGAAACCGTCCCCATCGCGACCGCTTGAAGACCTGCCCCGATCGGTGTTCGTGTTGACACTTGCGACGATCGGTTTAAGCGTGACGCTGCGGCGGGAAGGGTTGATGCTGATCGCACCGCTTTACATGACGGCGTTCGCGGCATTGATCTGGAGTTGGCGGTTTCATGCAAAGTGGCTTGCAGTGCCGGGCGTCGTCATGTTGGGCGCGATTATGTTTCGTCTTCTGCCGGTTTTCATGGAACCACATCAGGTCACGCTCAGCGACGATTACTATCGTTATCTCTGGGATGGTAAGGTCGCGTCGGTGGGGTTCAATCCTTTCGAGTATCGACCCGACGACCCCGTACTCGCCGAGCAGCGCAAGGATTTTCCGTTTGGAAAGATGAACTCGGCGGACAAGTTCAGTGTGTACCCACCGGTATCACAGTTTGTGTTTCTTTTGCCGGGTCTAACCGCGAGGACGGTCGGCTTCGATGCGTCGTTCATCGTGATGAAGGCGTTGTTGGTGCTGTTGGAACTTGGCGGGATCGCGTTTTTATTGCTGGCGGCACGGCGGCGGCGCGAAGGTGAGGTGGGTTCGGTTGGAGCGAACCAGCGTGTGGCCGACGTGGCCTTGTACGCGTGGAACCCATTGCCGATCGTTGCCATTGCGGGCAACGGACACAGCGAAGCCGGGCTCGTGTTTGGCATGGGCCTGGCGGTGTGGGCGGTGCAGTCGCGGCGCGCGGCGATGTCTTGGGTGGGTTTGACCTTGGCGGGATTGTCGAAGCTGGTGCCGTTCGCAGCAGTGCCGTTGTGGTGGAAGCGGTTTGGTTGGCGCGGCGCGGGGCTGGGCGTATTGGTGAGCCTGTTGATGTCGTGGCCGTTCTGGTTTGAATCGCTGCCGACGAATTACCTGCAATCGCTTCGCCTGTACGTTCAGGTGTTTGAATTCAACGCGCCGATTTACGGCACGGTCGGTCTCGGATTGAAGAAGTTGACCTGGTACTGGTTCTGCGAGGACGGTTGCAACATCGTTGGGCCGACGTTTGCCGTGTTGTTTTTCCTTGTCGCGGGCTGGATTTTTGTGATGCATCGCGTGGACACGCCGGCGCAACTGTGGCGAAGCGTGATGCTGCTTCTGTCGGCGTACCTGTTGCTGGCGACAACAGTGCATCCGTGGTACGCCCTCTGGGTGCTCGTGCTTGTGCCGGTCACACCGATGTTGCGACGCAGTTGGCTCTGGTTCTCGTTTGCGTCGGTGTTGACTTATTTCAGTTACGACGAGACTGGCGCAATTGCATCGGGCGTGCACGCGATCACGTCAGCGATCGTGTGGCTCGGCTTCGCATGGTTCGCTTGGCGCGATGGGCGACCTTCGTTGATCGGTCGTGTGTTGCGACGTCGTGCGAAGCGCAAAGCGGAACAGATTCTCCCGCACGTGGAAGGGCGAAGCGTCCTCGACTTAGGTTGCGGCGAAGGCTATGTCGGCGCGGAACTCGCCGCATCCGGATTCGATCTCACACTTTGCGACGTGGCGGACATGAACAAGACGGACTTGCCGTTTCATGGTTACGACGGCGAGACATTGCCATTTAAGGATGATGCGTTTGACACGGTGGTGTTGAGCCTGGTGTTGCATCATTGCGCCGACGCCCAACGCGTGCTCAACGAGGCGACGCGCGTGGCGCGGTTGCGCGTGGTGATCACCGAGTCGACGTGGGAGACGGCGCTGGATCACAAGTTGATCAACTTCCTCGACCGCCGGGCGAATCGCCTGCGCGGCGAACCGTTGCGCGAACAGGAAGAGCATCTGATGTTCCGCACGGTACCGCAATGGCGAGAGATGATCGAAGCAATCGGCTGGCAACTCGACGAAATGGTTTGGCTGAACCGATTTGTTCACAAGCATGTGCTGTTTGTAGTCAAGCCTGGGTG
>JANQKH010000705.1 GCA_028281215.1 Phycisphaeraceae bacterium
TCTGTTGGTATTGCTGTCGGCATGTTGCTCGCCGCCGCCCATCACGCCGGCCTCGCCACACTGACCCACACACCCAGTCCAATGAAGTTCCTCGCCAAAATCCTCAACCGCCCGGACCACGAACGCCCCTACGTGCTGATCCCCATCGGCTACCCCGCAGACGACTGCGAAGTTCCTGTCGCCGCAACGCAACGCAAACCGATCGAACAGTCGATGGTGGTGTTGGACTAGGCCAATTATTATCCATAAAGACAGGCGCCACACTTCGCAAAGCCAAAGTGTGGTACCCCGATTTCGCTGTGCTTGATTGAAAGTCGCTACCTCACACTCCAACGCACGTTTGACCGCAACACATAGACGTGTGTGTGTGGCCGCAGGTCGCGTGTGCGGCCGGGCTTGATGTTGAATTCAATCTGCTCCGGAAAACTTTCGTTCACACCAAACGTCAATCGGTCCTGGCCCGATCCCCGCCATGCGAACACCAACACTATCTGCCGGTTGAAATCAACCTGCTTGGCGACGACCTTGGCCTGCTTCTTGTCGAAGTAGGCGGCCAGTTCCTTGTCGGACTTGATCACGATCGGTGCTTTGCGATTGGCGTCCTTGAACGCCTGGGCATTGGGCTTGACCGCCACATCCATGATCGGCGGCAACGGCGCGGGCTTGGCGGCGGGCGCCGCAATCGGCGATGTTTCCACCGAGCCCAGCAACAACATCAGACAAAGCACACTATGCATCGATTTTTTCCTTTCAAGCGTTCCACTCTCAATCCAACGGGAATTGGACGGTCACGACCGATCCATATCCATGCTAGTTCATTTTCCATTTTACATCCGATTGCACGGCAAACACGCGCGCATGCCGGCGATAATCCTCTGTACGGCCCTGCTTGATCGTGAAGAAAACCCAACCCGGCTTCACTTCCTGGTAATCGTATCTCAACCGATCCTGCCCCGACCCCCGCCACACAAACAACAACACATACTGTTTCTTGAAATCAACCCGCTTGGTGATCCGCTTGATCTGATCAGCCTCGAAATACCGGGACAGTTCATCCGCGGCACTGATCTGCGCCGGCGTGCGAAGATTCGAACCGTTGAACACCGCATCCTTCGGCTTGACATCCAACGCCACCACTGAAAAGGGCGGAAACGGATTCGGGTTCGCCGCCGCGGCCGCCGTCGTCGTCGTTTGGGGAGCCATCAGGAACAACAAACAGATCAGACACTGCATGGTCGTTTTCCTTCTGATTCGTAACACTTCTGCGAACAATCGACGCGGAACCACTCAGCGGTTCGTGGACTCGGCTAAGTAAACCGTCGGCTTCGCCGCAATGGTGTGGTAACTACCTTTTTCACCGACAATGGTGATACCGATCGTCGGCCGGGTGATACTGATCACACCTTCCGCCGGTGGGGTCGGCAGCCCGTACATGCCGATCACCGCCGACTCGCCAGGCTTGAGTTGTTTGGAGATCAGCCCCGTGCCGCACAGGCCCATGAACTGTTGACGCCACTTGCCGTCGCCGCAGAAATTTTCACTGTAGAGAATGCCGCTCGGCCCTTCGCCGTAACCACTGTAGGCGATGGTCTTGCTGGACTTGTTCGTCAGTGTCATCGCATATGTCGGTTTGCCTTGCTTGTTTTGGCTTTTGACCCGCTTCAACGTGATGCCGTTTGGCTGCTCGGTCGGTTCGTGAATCTTCTTTTTCAATGCGGCGGTCATCGCTGTAACTTCCAACTGATACGGCTTTGATACCACGCGCGGCAGCGGTTTGCCGTCCACCGAAAAACGACCGGCAGGCAACTCGACCACCACGGTGTAGCGGTCCGGCGGCAGTTTGCCGAACAGATGCGTGAGCCCGATCGGATGCGCGCTGACATTTACATTCGCCGACACGTCCAACGTCGGGTTCGGCTTGTTCTCGCGAAAGCCCTGATTGACACCCCATGGCAGCACCGCCTTGCGAACTCGACCGCTCGATTCACGCAGATGAATCACTTCGCCCTTTTGATTGTTGTACTGCACCTTCACCTTGCGGCCGGCTGTGTTTTTCAAATAGTAAATCACACTCACCGATTCCCACGTGCCATACGCACCGCGCTTTTCATTGAACGGCGGAAGCAGTTTAATCGACAGATCCGTCCCCTCCGTCGCCGAGGGCAATTTGCCATCGGTCGAGGAACCTGGCGCCTGTTCCGGCTGACTGGACCGCGCGAAGGTGGGAGGCTGAGCCGGCCCCAGCCAGACGACGACCGCCAACAGGCAGCCGAATGTTCGCAACAACGGATTCATGGTCACGCTCCGTGGGTGATGTTCAAGGGGTTGGACGCGTGGAGGAGACAGGAGTTCCAGGAGAAAGAGGTAGGCTTGAAGTGGAAAGTAACTGTCTTGTCCTGCCGCAGGGCAATCATTGTTTTCAGAACCGCCGTCAGTGGGGAAATCTTGAGACATACTGTAAGATTATTCTTATCAATAAATTACGGTAGATTTGGGAAAACATGGGGAGGGGCCGCGTGTCCACCACGCGCAGGCGGTAGATCTTAAACGTGGACTATGACTACCAGCCAATGGGACCGGCGTCCCTTCCGGTATCCTTTGCGTTCGTGTTCATCGCCCATTCGAGGGAGGCTCTTCATGCTGATTCGTTCGCTGATTATTGTTCTAACTACCACCGTTCCCGCCGCTATGACGACTGCTCAACCCCGAGGTTTCAACTACGACGAATCGAAAGTGCCGCAATACACGTTGCCGGACGTGTTGGTGTGCAACGACGGCACGAAAGTGACCGACGCGAAAACATGGGAAAGCAAGCGACGGGCCGAGGTGCTGGCGATGTTCACCGAGCACATGTTCGGCCCCGTGCCCGGTCCGCTCAACGACACCACCTATGAAAAGTTCGATCAGACCTGGCAGGCATTGGACGGCGACGCGAAGCGCAAACAGATTCGCATTACGTTCTCCAAGAAGAACACCAAGCTCGGCATGGACCTGCTGATTTACCTGCCCAAGAAAG
>JANQKH010000797.1 GCA_028281215.1 Phycisphaeraceae bacterium
CCGGACACGTTCCGGACATGATTCCGGACATCGAAACCGGCGTTTTTGGGCGAAAAACGAGGACCGGACGTCCGGACATTTTGGCCGGACACTTCTTAAAACCATGCTAATAAATAGCTTATATCGTTTTTTGCCTTTCGGACACCCCCCGATGTCCGGACATGGACGGACATGATCGCAACTACAGCCGGCAAGGACACGCCACAGGATCAACGCACGCTCCTCGGAATGAAACCAACTTAGAGTTCAAGGCCGAGAATCTGTTGCAGTTCCGATTGGGTTTGCCAACTCTCGGCGATCAGATTGGGATCGCGCAGGTCATCCGGCGACAGTTCATCGCGGTATCGGCGTTCGATGCAATCGGCGAGTTGGGCGTGAAGGGTTGGCGTCCAGCGGATGTCTTGGTGGATGGCGGCGCGTTGGGCATCGGTGAGCACGACGCGCAGGCGCAGACAGGCGGGCCCACCGCCGTTGTTCATGGATTGGCGAAGGCTGACGACGTGGGCTTCGGCAATGGGGTTGTCATCGGCGAGGATTCGCTCGATGACCGCGCGGGCGGCCGGTGATTCATCGCATTCGACCGGATAGATCAACACCAATCGCCCAGTATCGGCGGTAACCAGTTGGCTGTTGAACAGGTACGAACGGACCGCTTCATCGAGGGACAGTTCCGCGGCAGTGACCTCGATAGCTACCAACGGCTCGCCGGTTGTTTCGGTGAACCGTTGTTTGATCTGATCCATGATCGTGGCCGTGTCCACGTATGCATTTTCGTGATAGAGCAACACGTTTTCATGTCCGACGGCGATCACATCATTGTGAAACACGCCGGCGTCAATCGCGGCCGGGTTTTGCTGAATGAACATCGGCTCGGTCAACAGGTCATGCCGACGGGCCACGGACTGGCTGGCGTCCAGCGTTTGCCTCGCGGGATATCGCAGGGGTTGACGGGTTTGTTCACCGGCGGCCTTGCGACCGAACGTGAACAGTTCCAGTCCAAGCTGATCGATGGCGCCAGGCTTGCAAAGGCGGGTGTGATTGGCGGCGCCTTCGTCGGCCAGTTGCAACGTCGACGGCAGTGGATCATGGACGACGAATGCATCACTTTCTTGCTCATCGCCGCAAAATATCTGCCGCAAGATGGCGGTGGTTTCCTCGGCTTCCAACGCGCGGTGCCACTGAGAACACAAATTCGCCGGCGTGATGTGCACACGGCCGTCGCGCGCGTCGGCGCTGGGCGAAACGGTCGCGGCATTGGCGGTCCACATGCTGGAAGCGGAGTAGCAGGCGGCGAGTAGGTGCGGCGCGTCGACAGCGGCGCGTTGCACGACATCGGCATCATCGCCGGTGAAACCAATCGCGCGCAGAGCATCGATCCGGGGCCGGCGCTGCGGTGGAAGGATCGCCTGTTCGATGCCCCGCTCGGCAAGCAAACGCATCTTGGCGAGACCCTGCAACGCCGCTTGCTTTGGACTAGACGATTGCCCGCCGTGTTGCGTGGACGCGATGTTGCCGACGCCGAGGCCGGCGTAGTTGTGCGTCGGGCCGATGAGGCCGTCGAAGTTGATTTCGGTGGGGCGGGGCATGGAGGCCGTTCATGTGAGGCAAAAAATCCTTGTGCCACTGGCACAACACGGTACGGATCAACCGCCAACACCGGGCATCTTCTTTTCGGGCATGGTCAGTTGATCGACTTCGAGCGACGCCACTGGGTAGCTGCAATAGTCGGCGGCGTAGTAGCCGGCGGGTCGATGGTTGCCACTGTGACCGATGCCGCCGAAGGGCAGTCGGCCGGATGCGCCGGTGGTTTGACGGTTCCAATTCACCACGCCGGCGCGGATTTGGCGGAGGAACTGCTGGTAGCGTTTGCGATCATCAGAAAAGAGCGCAGCGGACAAGCCGAAGCGTGTGTGGTTGGCCTGTTCGATCGCTTCATCGAATGTGTCGACAAAACGAAGTTGCAACAGCGGGCCGAAGATTTCGGTGTCTTCCGTGTGTTGGATTGGGGTCACATCAATCAAACCGGGCGAGAGCAACGCGGCGCATGAAGCGACCGGTTGGCATTCGACCATCGCACGCCCGCCGGCGTCGAGCAGTTGCTGTTGCGAAGCGAGGACGTTCTTCGCGGCTTGTTCCGAAATCACAGGACCGTGGAAGGGTTGGGGATCGTCGTACGGCAACCCGACTTGAATGCTTGCGATTGCTTGTTGCAGGTTGTCGACGAACGCGTCAGCGGCATTGCTTCGCGGCAACAACAACCGGCGAGCGCACGTGCACCGCTGACCAGCCGTTATGTAAGCGGACACGATCGTCAGATACACCGCGGCGCTGAGATCGGCCATGTGTTCGGCGTCGACGATCAACGGATTGTTGCCGCCCATTTCCAGCGCGAGGATGCGTTCGGGTCGCTCGGCGAAAGTGCGACTCAGCGCGAGACCGGCGTTGTAACTGCCGGTGAAAAGGAGGCCGTCGATGCCATCATGCTGCGACAACGCGACGCCGGTTTCACGACCGCCCTGCACGAGGTTGACCACGCCGCGCGGCAGGCCGGCTTCGACCCAGGCCTCGACCATGCGTTGGCCGACGAGCGGCGTTTGTTCGCTCGGTTTAAAGACGATGGTGTTGCCCGCGATCAACGCGGGCACGATGTGTCCGTTGGGCAGATGGCCGGGCAGGTTGAACGGACCGAGCACGCCGAGCACGCCGTGGGGTTGGAAGCGTGTGACGGCTTTGGCGCCAGCGATGTCGAGCGACTGGTCGGCGCGGCGATCAAAGTACGCCTCGATGGACAGATCGATCTTGCC
>JANQKH010000830.1 GCA_028281215.1 Phycisphaeraceae bacterium
CCAAACTATTGCGCCCGATGTTGGCCAGTCCGAAGACGGATGAAAATTTACGGACCGGATTGTTGATCTCCCTGATTCGCACCAAGAAGGGCGACGCCGCTTCCATCGTCGCCGATTTGCCCAAATTCCCGAAGCACAACGCCAACAACTTGAAGCTGCTGTTGCTTGCCAAGAACGGCGTCAAACTTTCGTCGCAACAGATGGTCGATCTGGGTCTACTGGTGCGCGGCGGCGGTGGCATGCCCGAAGCCTTGCGATTGCAGGCGGCGTGGATTTACCTCAAACGAACCGGTCAGGCGCAACGCGCTTTGGTCAAAGTCCTCGAAGGTTGATTGTTGACCTCGCATGCGCTTAGGGTTTTTCATCCGGCGTTCCGTGCAGACAGTTGTCACGCATTGGACATCTCACGATGAAACCTGTCCCTGAACTTTCACTCCAGTCAACCCACTGCTGTACACAATGAAAATCGAGGGAGTGTGTCCAACCCTCGTCGATTCACCGGGATGGATGGTGAGCCTATATGAGCGTGATTCCCCTGAGCAGACCCGATATTTCTGACGCCGAGATTCGTGCCGTCACCGACGTGTTGCGCAGCGGCCGACTGAGCATCGGGCCGCGGCAGGATCGGTTCGAGGAAATGATCGCCGAGCGGTCCGGCCGCTCGCACGGTATCGCCGTCAGTTCCGGCACGGCCGGTCTGCATCTGATCATGCTCGGCCTGGGCATCGGTCCGGGCGATGAGGTGATCACCACGCCGTTCAGTTTCATCGCCAGTTCCAATTGCATTCTTTACGTGGGCGCCAAGCCTGTCTTTGTCGACGTGGACCCGCAAAGCCTGAACATGGACCCCGACAAGGTCGAAGCAGCGATCACGCCAAAGACCAAAGCCATCCTTGCGGTGGAAGTGTTCGGCAATCCGATGCACATGGAGCGGTACGCCCAAATCGCCCAGAAGCACGAGATTCTGTTGATCGAAGATTGCTGCGAAGGGCTCGGCGGCAGGCACAACGGTAAGCCGATTGGTTCCTACGGCCGCGCGGGCGTCTTCGCGTTCTACCCCAACAAGCAAATCACCACCGGCGAAGGCGGTTGCATCGTGACCGATGACGATCGACTTGCCGAGATGTGTCGTTCCCTTCGTAATCAGGGTCGCGGTGCGATGACCACCGCTGCGGACACCAACAGCAAGACCGGCGAACGAGCCGGCAGTTGGTTGGCGCATGAACGGCTGGGTTACAACTATCGGCTCAGTGAGATCGCTGCGGCGCTGGGTATCGCTCAGATGGAGCGATTGGATACGCTGCTCGACCGCCGGCGTGAGATCGTTGCTGAATACACTCGGCGGCTCATGGATTGGGAAGACCTGATGTTGCCCAATTCACCTTGTGACGATCCCGATGCGCTCGAGTCGATGAGTTGGTTCGTCTACGTCGTGCGACTGGCGAGCCGGTACGGTCATGTCGAGCGCGATCGTGTGATCGAAGGCATGCATCGGCACGAAGTTGGCGCAGCTAATTACTTCCCGTGTATTCACCTTCAGCCGTTCTACCGTGAGACGTTCGGCTACAAGAAAGGCGACTTTCCCATTGCCGAATCCATCAGCCAGCGCACGATCGCGCTGCCGTTCTATACGCAGATGGATCGTACGAGTATTGAACTGGTCGTACAGACGTTGAAGGTCATGTTGCAACGCGAACAGTTGCTGAAAAGGGATTGAAGTGCCGAAGGGTTGCGCTGACGTGCGTCGCAAGCGACACAGTCAAGTGTCATACGCGCCGGAAACCAGACTCGCCTGCGCCATGACGATCGCTGCCGCGTTGGCGAGGTTGTAGCTGCGTACCGGGCCGAGGATGGGAATGGTCACACGTCGGTCCGGCCAACGGTCGTGCCACGTCTGGGGGATGCCGGTGTTTTCGTTGCCAAGCACAATCACGTCCTCGTCGGTGAAAGGAACGTGGTCATAACGCAACGCGCCGAACTTGGTGATCAGCCAGGGTTGGCGGTTGTTCAGCCAATCGAGAAAGGCTTGCGGTGTGTCGTAGGTGTGCAGTAGCAGGTCAGGCCAGTAGTCCAGCCCCGCGCGCTTGACCGCTTGGGCGGACAGGTCGATCGACAGCGGCCCGATCAGGTGCAGCGCCATGTTCATGCCCACGCACTGCCGACCGATGTTGCCGGTGTTGGGTGGAATGCAGGGTTGGTAGAGGGCAATGTGAATCATTTCGCCGAGGAAAGAGAGACCGTTCGGGCAACCATATTTAACCCATGTGAAGATACAGTTTGATTGACGCTGAGCGATGCGAGGCGGTATCCTAGGGCATCGCACTGCAGACGGCAGGTGGGAAAGCGCCCTCCGCGTCCGATCTCCACGGTGCGCCGGGAGTTGTGAAGCATCCATGGCAGCACACAAACGAGAAACGTTTTGGCAGAACTTCAGGCGTTTCTTTCTGCGCGGTTTGGCGATCCTCCTGCCTTCCATTCTCACCTTCTGGCTCCTGATTGCCGCATACAACTTCGTGGATGAAACCATCGCCGAACCGATCAACGCCGGCGTCCGCGAACTGGTGGTGCGGTTTACCGATTATCCTGAGGTCACGGATAAGGAAGCAAAGGACCACGTCTTTGAAATAGAACCCAGTGAACGCAAGGCTTGGATCAGTTCCCGTGAAAAAGAAGCACGTGAAATTTGGAAAGCGGCATCGGAGGCAAATGCGAAAATGGTTGAGGAGAAAGCTTGGCCGCCAAATCTGACCATCGACAACAGCCTCCGACGCATGACTCAGCGTGATAAGTTGGAAACCATCTGGCGAACCAGTTCCTGGCCGCTGGATCTGCTCGGCCTGTTCCTTGCCGTCATGCTGATCTACCTCGCCGGTGGCTTCCTCGGTAGTTTCATTGGTCGGCGAATCTACGTCCGCGGTGAACGGCTGCTCAACAAACTGCCCATCCTGCGCAGCGTCTATCCTTCCATCAAGCAGGTCACCGATTTTCTTGTCGGTGAGAAAGACGAAATGCAGTTCAGCCGCGTCGTTGCGGTGGAGTATCCGCGAAAAGGCATCTGGTCATTGGGGCTGGTCACCGGCGAAACCATGCGCACCATTCAGGATGCCGCGGGCAGTCAATGCATGACGGTATTCATACCCAGTTCGCCCACGCCGTTCACTGGCTACGTGCTCACTGTACCTCGCAAGGACACGGTGGACCTGCCGATTAGCATCGACGACGCACTACGGTTCACGATCAGCGGCGGCGTGGTCGTGCCGAACAACCAATTGATCAACCCGCAATTGGCCGCCGGCGAATTGGCGAAGATCGAGTCCAACCTGTCGTCCACCTCCGGCGCCGCTACTGACGCGGACACGAAAAACCCTGGTGGCGACTCGGAATCGACCGCCGATAAAAATGCCTCTTCCGATTCTGACGATTAGTCGGTAAAATTGGCATCAACTGGGGGACGGGAAGTCCAAAGTCTCGCCGTTCATTCGAACGATCATGATGGTGTGTTGTATCTCATTTCAACTGTTGTTTCCCCCATCCACGCAGGAGTGTGTTCATGGATATCCGTATCACCGGCCGTCATCTGACCATCACCGACCCGATCCGTCAGTATGCCATCAGCAAAGTCAATCGACTGCCTCGTTATTTCGATCGCGTGAGCAACGTCGACGTCATTGCGGATCAACACGGCTACAACCATGAGGTGGAGATCATTGTGCACGTGGACGGTAACGACCCGTTTATTGCCCATTCCACCGGTCGTGACATGTACGCCTGCATCGACGACGCGGTCAACAAGCTCGAACGTCAGCTTTCAGAATTCAAGAAGAAACAGCGAAATTACAAACACAGTGCTTGAACCGGATCATTTAGCGATCTGGTGGTTTAGGGATCTGGCGATGGAGTGATTGGTCGTTCAGTGATCGCTCAATCACCTTGATGCCTGATCCCCACCTCCCCGCTCATTTTGACTTTCCGTCTCACCATGCTCTAATAGTTTGTCCCGACCTTTGCGGACCAAGGTAGAACCATGAAACTGAGCGATTTTGTAGAAACCAAAGCGATCGTTCCCCAGTTGCAGGCCACAGAGCGCGACGATGTGATCAACGAGCTCATTGACGCGTTGGTCGCCGCAGGCACGGTGGATGCCGGGATCCGTGACGAACTAATCAAGAAAGTTCTCGAACGAGAAAAGAACGGCTCAACCGGCTTTGGTAAAGGTGTCGCCGTCCCCCACGTCAAGCACGAGCAGTTGCCGAAAATGGCGGCGGCCATCGGCGTATCCCAGAAAGGCGTCGATTTCAACGCACTCGACAAAGAACCGGTGTTTTCCATCGTCCTGCTGCTGAGCCCGTTGGACAAACCCGACGATCACCTGCAAGCTATGGAAAACATCTTCGCCAATCTACAGAAAGACACTTTCCGTAAGTTCCTCCGGCAGGCGACCACCGTCGAGGATGTGACGGAGTTGCTGCACGAGGCGGACACGCAACAGTTGGCGGGATGATCCCGCGACCCGAGCGGTATAACAGGACGGCACTCGGTCGCACCACATGGTCTTCGTCGCATCGCCCCGATCGATGGCTCATGATGAAGGTCGCCAACGCTCGCCGAATCCGCTTCGACGCGCATCGACATCGAACAACGAGGAGTGACCTGGAGAAAGGATCCACCCAAGCCGCCGCGCCTGGGTTGTTTACCTGAATCTGTGGGCATCCGTGCGCCCGCCCCTGACCGATCGACTAAAGCATGAGCGACTTGCCTGACATCACGATCAAAGATGACTGGGTGACGGCTGAAATCGTCATCCAGAATAGGCTCGGTCTGCATGCTCGGCCGGCGATGTCGTTTGTCGATACTGCCAACGGGTTCAACAGTGACATTCGCGTTTGCAAAGGCTCGCAGGATGTGGATGGCAAGTCGATCATGTCGATGATGATGCTCGCCGCAACCCAAGGCACGAAACTTCTGGTCAAAGCCAAAGGCGATGACGCTGAAAACGCAGTCAACCAATTGATCGACCTCGTGCAACGCAAGTTCGATGAAGAGTGAATATCGTTGCACCTGGCTGGTCGTCATGCCGTCGTGTGGTTGTTCAAAGCACGAGATTGGCAAACTCTGTGCGTTACCTTCATCAATCTCACTAAAGTGGCCTCATGCGCATTGATGTCCTGACACTCTTTCCCGAAATGTTTTCCGGCGTGCTGGGCTCGAGCATTCTCAAACGCGCCGCCGATCACGTATCCGATCCTGCTGATCCCCATGACCCGGCCAAGGTGCGGCCGCCCGTGGTGGAATACCACCTGACCAACATTCGGGATTACACCGACAACAAACACAACAAGGTGGACCGCCCGCCCTTTGGGGGTGGGCCGGGCATGGTGATTCAATGTCAACCAGTGTGGGATGCCGTCATGGCGGTTGAAGCGCAGGATGCCCGCCGCGCGACGCGGATTCTTACATCGCCGCAGGGCGAGCCGTTGACCCAATCGATCGCCGACGAACTGGCCACGCACGATCGACTGTTGATCATCGCGGGTCACTATGAGGGGATCGATCAGCGCGTTATCGACAAACTCGCGCCTATCCGCAAAGTCAGCATTGGCGACTATGTGCTCAGCGGCGGCGAACTGCCGGCGATGGTTATGATCGATTCCATCGTCCGTTTGCTCCCCGGCGCACTGGGCGATGACACGTCCACGGAGCACGAAAGTTTCGCGGCCGGTGCGGACGGCTTGCTTGATTACCCGCACTACACCAAGCCGCGCACGTGGATGGACATGGAGGTGCCGGAGGTGTTGCTCAGTGGCAACCACGCCGCCATCGAACAATGGCGAAAAGAGCAAGCGATGGAACGCACACGTCAGCGTCGACCGGATCTATTGAAATAATAGATTCCGGGTTCAGTAAGCTGCCGTAGTACTGTTTAGCGGGCGATCGCAGATCGCCGAGGGTGCCCCCCTTCCACGCGCACAAAAAGCGCCA
>JANQKH010000865.1 GCA_028281215.1 Phycisphaeraceae bacterium
GAATTCCTGCCGTGGATCATCGTCAGCTCCGTGGCGCCGCGCCATCTCATCCATGCCCACGAATTTAACTGGCACATGGAGCGCGACCCTGTGTGGAAACGTTACAACTCCATTTGGGGTTTCTACGGCAAACCAAATCGCCTCGGCTTCACCAACGGGCACGGCGAACTGAAACAATCATCCAAGGTCGCATCACATTGCACCCACGTCGGGCCGATCCATCGGAAGTTGATCTACAAACACTTCAAGGATTGGTTCAATATCGCAACGCCGAAGGAGTTTCGCGGGCGCAGGGATGGCAGTGCCTTGCACGCGATGACGTCAGACACGAAGAAAAAACTCGGTGGCCGGCGCGTGCATGAACTGGCGAAGAAAATCACGGCTGAGCGAATAACAACAGCGCGGGCAGCTCGAGCAAAAATGTCGCTCCAGCAACAGCGTACAGAACTCAAAAGCGCATGGACCCAACTGCTCGCGTTGGATGCGAAGGCCGTCAAGGTCGTACCGGAACACGAAACGCGACGCCTCCGGGCGGACAATAGCCCGCTGATCCACCTTGGTTTCCGCCTGAAGGTCAATGACGATATCAGCGTGCCGATTTTCTGTCTCGTTCCCAAGACGGGCGGGCAGAAACCGCCGGTGGTCGTGATGGTCGCCCAAGGCGGCAAGGACATGTTTGTCCATCACCGCATCGCTGAAATGACGGAATTGCTTGCAGGCGGTGTGGGTATCTGCTTGGTGGATGTCCGCGGCACAGGCGAAACGAAACCCGATACGGGCCGCGGCCAGTACAGTTGGTCCACTTCACTGGCCGCCAGCGAACTGATGCTTGGCCGACCCCTGCTTGGCGCACGACTGTCCGACCTGCTGCAAACCATCGCCTGGTTGCGAAACGCCAACACGTTTAACACGACGCGCATCGCCGTGTGGGGTGATTCCTTTTCGCAAGCCTACCCCGCTGACACCGACCCTTCGCGCTTCCGCATGCCGCTGCGCGTAAGCGACCTGCCTCGTAACGCCGAACCGCTCGGGCCAACCCTCGCCCTACTCGCCGGCCTGTTCGACGACGATGTCGCCGCGATCTATACGAATGGCGGATTGACCGGATACCGTTCGCTACTTGATAGTCGTTTCATCCACGTGCCATTCGACACCATCGTGCCGGGCATGTTGAAGCACGGCGACCTGTCCGACGTCGCCGCCACGCTCCCGCCGCGACCGCTGATGATGGAAGGCATGGTTGACAGTTGGAACAGGCACGTGAGCGCCGACCGCGTCAAGGCAACGTACCGCGTTGCGACCGATGCGTACCAAAAAAACGGCGTGAAGGATTCGATCAGCATTGCCGGCAAAAGCGATCCAGTCAACGCTGCAAAATGGTTGGTCGCGGTACTGAACCGTCGACGATAAACAGCAAGCCTTTCCAATGTGAAGAAACCGATCCTGTCAGCCCCTTTTCCGACAGCATCCGAACGGCCTTCTGACACCCATACTTTTCTGGAGGTTGACATGTCGCACATCGTTCAAGCACCGAAGTCGAATACCGCGCGTGATCGAATTCCGCGTACACCAGACTGACAGCAAACCGTCCAGCGTGAAGATGGTGCTGCAACCACACCAAGCCGACAGTGGGGCAGCCGACATGCAAAGTGTCTCATTCGATTGACCGGAATGATGTAGGGTGGGTAACGCTCACCAAACGGTCCATCCAGCATTTGCTTCGCCGATCGTTGAGCGTGACAATGGCTCCATGCCTGACATCGAAACCATTCTCAAAGCCAAACAGGAACACATCGACGCCATGCACGCGCTGCAACCCGGTCGCACGGCGTTGGTCGTCGTCGACATGCAGCACGGCTTCCTCGACGAAGGCGATTCGCTGGAGGTGCCGCCGGGCCGGGAGATCATTCCCAATATTGCGGCGTTGATCGAAGCATGTCGCGCCAAGCAGATGCCTGTGGTGTTCACTGAATTCGTTTACTCGACGGCCGTGCCCTGCCTGCGAGGCGACCCGTTCGGGCCGGAACACCTGCCCACCGAAAACAACGGCGAAGGTGAAGCCGGTGGTTTTGGCTTCCCTTCCAACAACTGCCTCGTGCATCCGATGGAAAGTGAAGGCGTCGAGTCGGCCGCCACCGTCGATGAGTTGAAACCTCTACCCGGTGAACTCGTCGTGCGCGGGCACACCTATGACAAATTCGTCGGCACGCCGCTCGACCTCGCGCTGCGCAGCATGGACATCCGCTGCCTAATGTTCACCGGCGTGCTGACCGACGTCTGCGTGTGCAGCACGTTGATGACCGCGGCGATGCTTGACTACCGCTGCACCGCCGTCACAGACGGTGTCGCCACCCTCTGGCCCGAATTGCAGGACGCATGCTTCACAATCTGGCAACGCAAGTACGCGCGGTTGCGCACGACGACGGAACTGATCGCGGAGGTTAATGCGCTGTAACCCATAGGGTGGACCGTGCCAGCCCTACGATTTTTCATGGAACATTCGCGTGATTCAAGAACACCCATCCATCTTCCTCGGCGCCATCTTCATCCTGCTTTCATTGGTACACGCGCGCAGTGCGCCGGCCATCGAACCCGACACCCCCACGCGCCCCAACATCGTTCTTATCTTCATCGATGACATGGGCTGGGCCGACTTTTCCTGTTTTGGGAACAAGGATGCCAAGACGCCGCACATCGATCGGCTCGCCAAAGAGGGCATTGCGTTTGAACAGTTCTATGTCAACTCGCCGATCTGTTCGCCGTCACGTGTGGCGATCTCGACCGGCACGTACCCGCTGCGCTGGCGGATCACTTCGTACCTCGCGCATCGCAAGAACAACAAACAGCGCGGCATGGCGAACTGGCTCGACCCCAAAGCGCCGATGCTCGCGCGCTCCCTCCAAAAAGCAGGCTACGCCACCGGACATTTCGGCAAGTGGCACATGGGCGGACAGCGCGACGTCACCGACGCGCCCCAAATCACCGCGTACGGCTTCGACGAGTCGCTCACCAACTTTGAAGGCCTCGGCGCAAAGTTGTTGCCATTGACCAAAACACCCGACGGCAAACTCGGCCGCATCTGGGGCAACGCGGAAATCCTCGGCAAACCCGTCACGTGGATGCAGCGGTCAGAAATCACCACCGGCTTCGT
>JANQKH010000014.1 GCA_028281215.1 Phycisphaeraceae bacterium
GATGGGTGTTGGTTTTTCCAGTCGCAACTGGAACAAGACTTTTACCCTGCACGTTCTTTGGAATGTCCACGCCTGCGAACTCCAACATGGTCGGCACGATGTCGACGAACTCCACCAGTGCGCTGGTATGGGAACTGGCTTTGATGTGACCGGGAAAACGCACGATCAACGGCGAACGCACCGCCTCTTCATAACTGGCGTGCTTTTCGATTCGCCCATGATGCCCGAGAAAGTAACCGTGATCACCGAAGTAGCAGACGACGGTGTCTTTGTCCCGGCCCGCCTGCTTCAACGCGTCGAGCACGATGCCGACGTTCTTGTCCATGAACTCGGTCGAGGTGTAATACGACGCGGTGATGCCCTGCTTCTGTTGATGGGTCAGATGACGAAAGATCGCAGGAACCTGCCAGGCGTCTTCCTTGCCCTGCTTGCCGACGGGCATCTGCTTCGGGTCATACTTGCCGGCATACTCCACGGGGAACCGGAACGGCGAATGCGGCGTGGTAAAACTGGCGATCAGAAAGAACGGCTTTTCGCGGGGTTTTTTGATGTAGTCGGCGGCTTGATGCGCCCACCAGGTGTCCCACATGTCGGCGTCGACCGCCCCGTAGGGATACGCCATCGCATTGAGCCAAATCTCCGCTGGATCACGAAACGGCTTCCACGGCGGCAACGTCTTGACGTCGGGCGGCAGCGGTTGAGCACCACGCTTGCGCAGCGCCTGCACGAATTCACGCCGCTCCATGCGTACATCAAATCCATGTTTGAGCAGGCTGTTGAAGTGCATCTTGCCGATGGCGGCGGTGTCGTAGCCGGCGGCTTTGAGCATGTCAGCGAGGGTGACCTCTGACTCCGGCAGCGGTGTGCGAAGTTGTGTCACACCGATCGTGCGCGGATACCGCCCGGTCAAAAACGATTGACGCGAGGCCGTGCAAACCGGTGCGTTGCAATACGCGCGATCGAATCGCATGCCTTGCGACGCCAGCCCATCGATGTTCGGCGTGCGCACGATCGTGTTGCCGTAACAGCCGGTGACGTAGGCCGCGTGATCGTCCGCGATGATCCAGACCACATTCGGCCGCTTGCCGGCGACCCCTGCTTCGACGCACACCAGAATGACGATCACTGCCAACATACTGAAGAAGATTCGACTCATGTTGCACTCCTGCTGGTTTCATCGCTTCGGGTTTCGTATGCACACAGTTCGAGGATGTTGCCTTCCGGGTCATGGAAGTAGACCAATCGCTTGCGCACCCCGCCGACGTAAGTCACCTGTGCATCAGGCACCGTCTGCACATCACTGACGAACTGCACGTCGGCGTGGCGCAGTTGGTTGATCACACCGTCGAGATCGGTCACGCGAAACGCCATGTGTCGCAGGCCGGGCGTGTTGGGGATGTTCAACCCGTTCGGGTCATGCGCCGGCGGTGATTGATAGCGAATCAGTTCAATGCGCGGGCCGGCCGGCAGTTCGAGATACACCACATCGGCGAGTACATCATCCAGGCCAACCGTCTGTTCAACCCATCGGCCGCTGATGGTGACCTCTTTGGTGACGGTCATGCCCAACGCGTCGCGATAGAAGGCGACCATCGCCGACAGGTCACGCACGACGAGGTTCACGTGATCAATCTGCTCAATCATGTCGGCATGGTATCGCTGCAGGCCGATGGCGCAGGCAGTAGCGGAAAGACATTCAACGAAAAACCCCCCCGACCACAGAAACGCGATCGGAGGGGCTACCGGGGGATCAAGATTTATCTCGCGGGGGCGGATCGCCCGGCTCGCGAGTCGCACATGCTACCATTCAGTATGCCACAAGACCAGCGAAAAACCAACCGAAATTCCGCATTTTTCAACAATTTTTAAGTTCAATTCAGAAAAACACTTACGCTGAATTCCGCGAGCTCTTCAACGTGAAATGATCAAGATTCACCAAGCCATTTATTCTCGCTGAATTCTAACAATTGGAACTCAGCGTCGAACAACCGGAGCCGCGAATCCGCTGAAAGTCTTCAATTCATCCAGGCTGGTGATCCCTTGTTCCACCTTCTGAAGCGCGTGCATCGCCAGTGTCGTGTGACCCTTAATCCGCAGATGTTGGCGGATGGTGTGGTCGTCGGCATGCGCCAAAATCAAGGCGTAGTCGTCTTCCTGCAAGCGCCAAACTTCGAACGCGCCGGTGCGGCCGCGGTAACCCAACTGGCTGCACTCTTCACAACCGTGTGCGTGCCAAACTTCACTCGGCACGGGCAACCGCAACGCTTCGAGCCATTGCTGATCCAGGTCGGTTGGCTTGTCCGCGTACTTGCAATGCGGACACAGTTTGCGAAGCAGACGTTGCGTCACCACCACGGTTACCGCCGTGCCCATTTCGTGATCGCGCACACCCCAGTTGCGCATGCTGGTGATGGCGCCGACCGCGTCGACCGCGTGAATGGTGGTCATCAACACGCGGCCTTTGATCGATGCGTCGACGGCAATATTCGCTGACGCCGGGTCACGAATTTCGCCAACCATCATGTAATCCGGATCGAGGCGCAACATCACCTTCAAGCCTTCCGCGAAAGTGAATCTGTGGCGATCGTTCACCTGCATCTGGTTGATGCCGTCGATCTGGTATTCCACCGGGTCTTCGATGGTGAGAATGTTCCGCGCCCGTTGTTTCAATTCGTGCAGCAGCGCGTAGAGCGTGGTCGTTTTGCCGCAACCGGTTGGACCGGCGACGACAAACATCCCGTGCAGGTTTTCCATCCAGTCCTTCAACTGGCTGAGGTTCACTTCACCCAGCCCCAAGTCGTCGATGCGATGTTCCACGTTCTCCGGGTCGAGCATGCGGATGGCCATCTTCGTACCACTGAGGCACGGCGCCATGGTGACGCGCAGGTCAATCTCGCGGTCACCGAAGTCATACGTACGCCGCGCTTCCTCCGGGAAAAACATGTGCACCGGATCGATGTCAGCCATGGTCTTGAACTGATTGATCAGGCGATTGCCTTGCGACACGGTGAGCAGCGCGGCGTCGTGCATGACGCCGTCGATGCGGAACCGCACGCGGCAACCACCGGACTGCGGGTCCAGGTGAATGTCGGTCGCGCGCTCGCGCAACGAATCGCGCAGCAGTGCGTCGGCCATGTTCGCCAGTTCGGACTCGGTCGGATCCTCACTGGCCGGCCTGGCCTTTTGCACCTCGTTCAGCAAGTGCGTGGTCAAGTCTTCGCGAATCGAACGATTCGTCCTCACTTTTTCCGTCGCAACGGATTCAGACATCGACGTGCCTCCATGAATTGCAGGGTCATTATGCGTGAATCCGCGGCGAAGTGCCAACAGCAAACCCGCTCCGTCTCACTGTTTCATCGGCTGGCCATGGGCCGCGATGACGATGTTGTTCAGCAACGCCCGCGCCGCGTTGCGTGAGTAACCGAGAATCCCATCCTGCCGCACGCCCATCGCCCCAAGGCTCATATCCTCATGCGAGAGGATGACCGCCGGCCGATCACCCACCAGATATGCCGCAAGATTCGGCCGATTGCGCAATCCCAGCCTGATCACCGCGTGCCGGCGATAACTGACGGCCTTGGCGTTCACACCGCCGCGGTCGCGGTCACCGTTGAGGATATGCGACGCCGGCCCGAGCCCGACCGCCGCCGTGCCCAGCACGGGCGTCAACTGTTCTTCAAGGCGCGAGGTAAACGTCCCGCGTCCGCCGACGTTTTCAATCAAGATCGTGC
>JANQKH010000035.1 GCA_028281215.1 Phycisphaeraceae bacterium
GCCGCACATGAAGCAACAGAGCTGGGGCCGCATCATCAACCTCGGCGCCGAGGGGATGGAACTGGGCAACCCGGAGTTTTCCAACTACGTCTCCGCCAAGGGCGCGCAACTCGGCCTGACCCGTTCGTGGGCAAACGAACTGGCGACGCACGGCATCACGGTGAACCTGGTCGCCCCCGGCTTCATTCCGACCGAACGTCACGCCGACGTCGACCACGAAGAAAAGGAAACCTACCGCGTCGGCGTACCCATGCGCAAGCACGGCGAACCGGCGGACATCGGACAAGCGGTGGCGTTCCTGGCAAGCGATGCGGCGAAGTTCATCACAGGCCAAAAACTGGCAGTCAACGGCGGGAACACGTGGTGTTGAGATTTGGAGTTTCAGATCATGTATAACGGGCGATCTCAGATCGCCGCCGGATCACGGTGACAGATGGCGTTCCATACACGCAGTGCAGGTCGATCCGCGATCGCCCGTTATACGATGACGTACCCTTCCCTCTTCGTCAGTGCGGTATACAGGTCACTGAGGCGTTCGGTCATCGATCCACACCGGCCGTCTGCGATCGTGCGGCCATCGACCTGCGTGACCGGCGCTAACTCACCCATCGTGCCCGTACAAAACATTTCATCCGCACGGTAGACCTCGGCGATACCGATGTTCGCCACTTCGTGCGGGATGTCATGCTGGCGGCACAACTCCAACACCGTGTCGCGCGTAATGCCTTCCGGACACGCGGTGGTGTAAGGCGTACGGACGACGTCGTCTTCGACGATGAAGATGTGCGTGGCGTTGGTCTCGGCAACGTGGCCGTTCAGGTCGAGCATCAATGCGTCGTCGACGCCGGCGGCGTTGGCCTGCAACTTCGCGAGGATCGAGGTGAGTTGGTTGCACGAATGAATGTTCTGATCGAGCACGTCGGCAGGCGGGCGGCGAAAACTCGAAGTAATCAAAGTAACACCAGTCTTGTCGTACACCGGCGATTTATGCTCTGCGAGAATGAAAAACGAACAGCCGAACTGGTTGATGCGCGGGTCGAGCCCACTGGTGTATTTGAGACCGCGCGACAACGTGAGGCGGATGTGCACGTGGTCGCGCATGCTGTTCGCTTGTAGCGTGCGGCGAAGCTCATCGATCAGTTTTTCATCGCTGGGCACACCTTCATACTGCAACGCCGCTGCGCCTCGCTTGAGGCGTTGGAGGTGCGCTTCGAGTTTGAAGATACGGCCGTCGTACAGCCGTAACCCTTCCCACACGGCGTCGCCGTTCTGCACCGAGGAATCAAACGGACTGACGCCGGCTTGGTCGCGATGGATCAGTTCGCTGTTGATGTTGACCAGCAGATCTTTGTTTTTTTCGTTGAAGGTTTGGAGCATGGATGCGAGGGTCCGGGGGTTCGGGGCCAGGGGGCAGGGATCGGGTGCCACGGGCGACGCAGTCGGCCGTGCGGTTTGTCGGTGTTGCGAAGCGACGTATGCTTTGGTGATGCGGACGCTGAAGATAGCAAAACACGATGGCCGCGGCGAGATTTTCCTCAGCGTGCAGGGGGAAGGCCGGCATCAGGGGACGCCCTCGGTCTTCGTGCGGACATCGCTGTGCAACCTGCACTGCGTGTGGTGTGACACGGACTACACATGGAACTGGGCCGGCACACCCTACCCGCACGAGAAGGATGGCGAACCGGGTTATGCCAAGTTTGAGAAATCCGAAGAAATCATTGAGATGACACCGGCCGAGATCGTCGCGGCGGTGCGGACTTTCGACTGTCGCCACATCGTGCTGACCGGCGGCGAACCGCTATTGCAACAGGCCGGCCTGATCGACGTGATCTCCTTGCTTCGCGACGCGGATACCGACGCTGGCTATCACATCGAAGTGGAAACCAACGGCACGCTTGCGCCAAACCCCGCGTTCGACGCCAGCGTGGATCAGTACAACGTTTCGCCGAAGCTGTCGAACGCGTACATGGAAGCGTCGCTTCGCATCAAAGCCGACGTGTCGAAGTTTTTTGCCTCATCCGAGAAGGCGTGGTTTAAATTCGTGGTGGACCGCGAGGAAGACATCAGCGAAGTGCTGGCGATGGTTCGGACGTTCGAGATCAAATCGTCACGCGTATATCTGATGCCACAGGGGCGGTCAGCCGACGCGCTGACTGCACGTCAGGCGTGGGTGGAAGCGCAGTGCGCGGCGCATGGTTTCAAATTCAGCGATCGGCTGCACGTGCATGAATTTGGTGATCGGCGCGGGGTGTAGAAGCGGCAATCTTCGATCACCCGCTATACATACTGATTCACGCAAACACGCGACCGAAGATTCTTGCGATGTCGTGGAACGTCACGTAAACAAAAACGAACCCGATCAACGCCAGGCCGGCGTATAGTGCCGCCGCTTGCACCTTCGGGCCGACGGGTGAGCCTTTGATCTTTTCGATCATCAGGAACACCATGTGCCCGCCATCGACGATGGGGATCGGCAGGAAGTTGATCACCGCGAGATTGACACTGATCAGGCCGAGAAAAAAGCAGAGGTACGTCAGCCCGCGCTGAGCGATGCGCGTGCCGGTATCAGCGATGCCGACCGGACCCTGCATGCCCGACAGGGGCACGGTGCCTTGCGTCAGTCGCAGCAGCGTCACGTACACCTGTTGGATCGAGCGTTTGGTTTTGTAAACGCCGAGCGACATCGCTTCGATCGGGCTGTCGGTCTGGAGCAGTTTGAGGTCGGGCGAAAAGATGCGCGTCATCGGGGGTTGCCACCGCGCATGAGTCAATGTCGCCAACGACGGGTCATCCGTCTTGAGCGTCAGCGTTTTCTCCGGCGCATCTTTGATCGGTTCGCGGTACGTGAGTGTGAATTCAAAGCCCTGCGGATTGGCGGCGGCGGTCTGAATCAACAGTTCCATCGCCTCGATCAGGTTAGTGACTTTTTCACCGTTGACCGCGGTGATAGCCGTGCCGCCGGGCAGCGGTTGGGTTTTGCGGATCAGTGAACCTTCGAGCGTTTCACGGATGATCGCCGACTTCTCGCCACCGTCGTCCATGTGAATGCCAAGGCGGTTGTCCGAATCCGGCTTGATCAACTGGCTGATGCGCTTGCCGTCGCGAATCACCTCGATCGGCACGGCTGCACCGTTGGCGCCGATGACCGCATCACTGATCTGGAACGTGGAAGGCCACGCCGTCAACCCCGCCAGCGCAACCACGTCGCCGGCTTTCAAACCAGCCTTCTCAGCCGGCGAGTTCTTCACGACCTCTTTGATGCGCACTGCCGGCGCCGCGCCCAGCAGATGGAACGTGTTGAACTTGGTGTCAAAGGTCAACCACGGGTCGGCGTCGATTTCCAACTCCGCCTTGCCGCCCTTTTCCTTGTCTTCAAAAACCGTCTTGACCGGCTTGCCCTTCGCCGCGGCGAGCACGTCCATCCATTCGGCGACGGAGGCGACTTCCTGGCCACCCGCGGTGGTGATCGCCATACCCGGTCGCACGCCCGCTTCGTACAAGTCTTTCTTGGCCCAGATTTCCCGCAGGGCTTTGACGGCGTCTTCCGATTCATCACGCGGAATGCGTAGAGAAACCGGCACATCCACGCCAATCTGGAACAACCCTATGCCGCCGACCTGAGGCGTCACGTGGTAATGCAACATAACTGGTTTGCCATCGATGATGCGTTCAACGACGACGTGCACTTTATTGCCCCTGCGTTCGAGCGCGGCTTCGATCAGCACATCGGAGAAATCCATGGCTTCAATACCGTTGACCGAAATGAATCGGTCGCCAAGCCGAATGCCCAAGTAACGCGGGTCACCTTCGTGCCCTTCGGCATAGACGACGGCGGATGCCGCGCGCGGGCTGATCGGACCGGCCTCCGCCTTGTTTACTCCGAACCCCCCCATGAAGGCGATGATGAAAAAGATCACGCCGAAGATGATGTTCATCACCACGCCGGCGGAAATCACACACGCGCGGGCCCAGATCGGTTTGCTGTTGTACGAACGTGGATCGTCGCTGGCAGCGTTCGGATCCAGGTCTTCCTGACCCAGCATCTTCACGTAACCGCCCAGCGGCATCCAGTTCAACCGGTATTCCGTTTCGCTCAGATTCAACGCGGCCGAAGCGCGGTCAAGTTGGTCCGGCGTCCACGTTTTGGCGCGCACTTTTGTTTCGCCCTGCTCGTCGAGCCACTTGTCGATCGCGGCGGCGCGCTCTTTCTTTTTCGTGGGCGCATCGTCCATGGTGGTCAGTGCTTCCTCGGCACGTTGGAGTTGTTCATCCGTCCATGCCGCCGGTTCATCGGCAAACTTGCCCGGTTCTTCACCCTGTTGTTTGAGCCATTCGCTGAGTCGATTGAAATATTCGTTTTCGGTGGAGCCGCGTTTGATCCCCATACCTTTGCGCCACGAGAGAAGTGCCTGCCCGAATCCGATGGCGAACTGTGGACACTTGATGCCCACCCACTTGGCGACCAGAAAGTGGCCCAACTCGTGGACGAAGATGATGAAACCGAAGCCGAGGACCAACAGCAGGAAGCCGCTGAATCCGTTAAAAGAGGGAAGCATGTCCATGATCAATCCTGTGTAAGCCTATGAACTTCAGCGTTGTAAGGCTGTAGGGTGGGCTAATGAACCTGGCTCGCTACAAATGCCCTCGCCTGCCTGTCTGCCTGCCAGAGCGTTTCCAGCGAGTCGGCGGGTTGGTGGTCGACGGCGTCGAGCGCGGCAGCCACCAGTTCAACAATACGGCCGAAGCGGACCCGCCGTTCGAGGAACGCGGCGACGGCGGCTTCGTTGGCGGCGTTGAATACCGCACCGGCCGTCCCGCCCGCTCGAATCACATCATAGGCCAGACCGAGAGCCGGAAATAGCTCGAAATCCGGCTGCTCAAACGCCAACCTACTTAATTTCGACCAATCCAAAGCCTCGCTGCACCCAGCCGGCCTGTCCGGATAAGTCAGAGCATACTGAATCGGCGTTCGCATGTCGGGTGGGCCGAGTTGTGCCAGCACCGAGTTGTCGGCGAACTCCACGAAGCTGTGCGCGATCGACTGCGGATGGATGATCACGTCGATCTTCTCCGCCGGCAGTCCAAATAACCAGTGCGCTTCGATGATCTCCAGCGCCTTGTTCATCATCGTCGCCGAATCGATGGTAATCTTCGGGCCCATGTCCCACGTCGGATGATTCAACGCCTGCTCGACGGTGGCGTTTTCGATCGTATCCTTTGACGCTTCACGGAACGGCCCGCCCGACGCGGTAAGCACGATGCGTTTGACTTGGGAAGCCATTGAGTCATCGAGGGATCGAGGGATCGAGTTTTTCAGACCCTTCGCACCTCCGCGCCCTTGTGCCTCCATACCTTCCCCAACATCCTCCTCGATGGCTCGATGGCTTGATCCCCTGATCCCTTCAAGGCACTGGAAGATGGCCGAGTGTTCGGAGTCGACAGGGATTAGCGTTGCGCCGTGTTCTTCGACCAACGGCGTGACGAGTGCGCCGGCGGCGACAAGTGTTTCTTTGTTCGCCAGACCGATGCGTAATCCGCGCTCGATCGCCGCGACCGTTGCGGGCAAACCGGCGCTGCCGACGACGGCGGCACTGACGTCGGTCGCGTCGCATTGTTCGATTAACTGCAACGGCGCGTCTTCGCCGTGCAACACCTTGGTGTTGGGCAAGGCGTGCGACAGGGCGGCTTGCGCGCTGTCGGCGATCGCGACGTGTTTCACATCGAACCGCTCAGCTTGTTCGGCCAACAGCGCGGCGTTGGAGCCCGCGGCAAGTCCGACGACATCAATCGACGCAAGGCCTTGCGTGTTGAGGTGTTCGACCACGTTGAGTGTGTTGACGCCGATGCTGCCGGTGGAACCGAGGATGACCAGTTTTTTGGACGCCCCCGCGTGGTGGTCAGTCTGCTCCCCCGCGGCGCGCAACACCGGTTCGGCGGGCGGCGAAGGCGGGGAATCGGCGGTTGCACTCATCGTGGAATCGTTCCAGCATCGGGGGAAGTCAGATCAAGCCATGGTACAGGACGGCTGCGGTTCCCGCAGGATTGGCGTTGGCGGGGTCAGGGTGTTCACAAGCGCCAGCCTTTCCATCATTCCGACGACCGACGCGCCGCAGGCGGCGGGTACACCTTGCGTGACGCGGACTTTTTCTTGGTCGTGCGCTTGGCGGACTTCTTCGCGGTCTTCTTGCGGCTGACCGTGGCGGGCGAGCCCTTGTCATCGGACGGGTCGCCGGACACCTCAACACTGCCGGTTGCCTTTGTGTTGGTATCCGCCTGCTTTTTCGCAGCCTTTGATTTCTTCGCTTGCTTTGGTTCCTTCACTGTACTTTGGGTGTCGGCTTCCGCGGAAGGCGCGGCGTCCTTTTTGGACTTGCTCTTCTTGCGCCGACGGGTTCGCTTTTTCTTCATGGCCGATGCTTCATCCGCTGCCGATTCGCTGTCGTTTGGCTGACCCGAAGCCTCACCAGACGCTTCGTCGGCCGGTTCGGTGGCATCGCCTTCCGAAGCCATTTCACTCGCAGCTTCATCAGCCGCTTCCGTCGAAGTCTTCTTCTTGCGGCGACGACGGCGGCGACGCTTCTTCTTGCCGGTGGATTCGGCTTCGTCATTGTCGTCGGTTGTACTCGCCGGGTCGTCGTCCGTTGACACGACTTGAGTTGCTTGCTCGTCGTCTTCCGCTTCCTTATCCGAAACCGCGTCCACCGGCTCGGTGTCCGAGCCACTTGACTCGCCATCCGAATCGCTTTTCTTCTTTCGGCGGCGACGACGACGACGTTTCTTCTTCGTGCCCGCGCCCTCTGAATCGTCGGTCGACGCTTCCGTTTCCGCTTCTGCATCCACGGCAGCCTGTTCCGCCACCTGCTCGGCGACCGCTTGCGCTTCGGCCAATTGCTCTTCGGTCAGGTCACTCACCGGCGTCAGCGCCGGTTCACCCTTGCGTTCCGAGCCGTCGGCCGACACCGCGCCGTTGTCGTTGAACGCATTGATCTCAATAAAGTCAATCGACCCCACGCTGTTCACCCGCACCAGCACTTGCGTCATCGACTGCTGTTCCATCGCCACGATGTCGGCGCGTTTGCGGTTGAGCAATTGAAACGCAATGTTTGGGCTGACCGTGATCTCAACGCGATTGATGTCCGACCGCGACATAACCACTGACAGGCGGCGCATCGCTTCGAGCACAACCGATTCGATGCTCTTGACGTGACCAGTGCCGTGGCATTGTTCGCAATCGTTGTAGACCGACTTTTTCAGCGACGGTCGCATGCGCTGACGAGTCATCTCCAGCAAGCCAAGCTGGCTGATGTTGAGCACTTTGGTGCGTGCGCGGTCTTTTTTAAGGTTATCGCGAAACTGCGTTTCGATGCTGCGGCGTTTCTTGGATTCGCGCATGTCGATCAGGTCGATAACCACCACACCGCCGAGATCCCGCAGTCGTAGTTGCCGGCAGATTTCATCACAAGCTTCCTGATTGGTTTTGTACGCGGTGGTGTCGGAGTTTTTGTGTTGCCGCATCTTGCCGCTGTTGACGTCGATGGCGACCAGCGCTTCGGTCGAATCGATCACCAGCGAACCACCCGACTTGAGCGGCACATGACGCGACTGAATCGTTTCGATCTGCTTTTCGATGCCGAATCGGTCATAAATCGGTACGGGATCGCTGTAATAGAGCACCTTCGATCGGGCCCGCGGACTGGCGATCGCGAGAAAATCACTGGCGCGCTTGGCAGCCACCGCATCGTCCACAATGATCCGCTTGATATCGGTGGTGAACACGTCGCGCAGTGTGCGGATCACCAGATCCTGCTCGGTGTAAAGTTCACCAACGCCCGGCTGTTTCATCCGCCGGTCGATCGCTTTCCACAAACGTTGCAGGTAACTGAGATCGCGTTTGAGGTCGGTCTTGGTTTTTTCGATGCCTGCCGTGCGGATGATGAAACCGAACCCGTCCGGCACATCGAGTTCATCGAGTGTTTTGCGTAACGATCGACGAAGGTCTTCGTCTTCGATCTTGCGCGACACGCCGAGGCGTTCCATGTGCGGCATCATGACCAGGTAGCGACCGGCGATCGACAGGTAACTGCTCAGCGTCGGGCCTTTGGTGCCGATGCCTTCCTTGATCACCTGCACGAGAATTTCCTGCCCGCGCTTGAGGCACTGCTGGATCGGCGGGCGATGGCGGTGCGGCGTCTTCTTGCCGACGCGTTCGGTTTCCTCGCGATCGTTGCCGGGGAAGTAGCGCGGGTGCAGGTCGGTGATGTGCAGGAAACCGTTGCGCTCGAGACCGAAGTCGATGAACGCCGCCTGGATGGAAGGCTCGACGTTGGAGACGCGGCCTTTGTATATGTTGCCGACGTGCGATTCGCTCGACTGGCGTTCCTGATACAACTCTTCCAGTTGTCCGTCCTCAACCAGCGCGATACGACACTCCTCGCCGGGAACGTGGTTGATCAACATTTCAGATTTGGGCATGAAATCATTGCGAGGGCGACGGAGCCCCGAATCGTGTCATGGCGTGTGATGCATCGTTGACCGTGTGGCCGAAGACATGCGTTCGGTTCGCTTGGGCGCGAGCGCGTTCACAGCCGACGGACGGTTCAATCGATGCAACAGGCGATGGTTTGGACGATGCGGCAGCGGGTGCAACCTCGCATCCTTGTTTTAGTGGCTTGGGCTCGAGCGTTGCATTTGGCGTACATCGCGAGCCGTGGCCGTGATTGTTGGTCCCGGTCGTGCATCCATGATGGGTTTCGATCGAGGCAGCGGTCGTCGCGCGGCTGATGCACCGTTCGTCGTCTTCGTCGCCTCAGGTCGCCTGCCCATTTCTGACATCGGTCAGAACACGTCGGGAAGCAGTTTTCTCGTCTCATCGCGAAGGTAGTTGAGCACGGCCCGGTCGGTTTCAAGGCTGCGTGCTTTCCTCGCGATCCTTTCACATTGCTTGATGCTGACCTGTCGAATCAGCTTTTTCACTTCCGGTATCGCCGGCGGGGTCATGGACAAACTTCGTAGTCCGATACCCACCAGCAGCATGACAAACACAGGGTCGCCGGCCATTTCGCCACAAAGGCTCACGTCCACGTCACACCGTTTGGCGCTTTGGACCACACCTCGGATCAACTGCAACACCGCCGGGTGGGCGGCGGAATACAGATTGGCGACCCGCTCATTACCTCGGTCAACCGCCACAGTGTACTGAATCAAATCGTTCGTGCCGATCGAAAAGAAATCCACTTCGTTGCAGTATTTGGTCGCCTCGATCGCCACGGAAGGCACTTCCACCATGATGCCGACGGGCACATCGCTGTCGAAAGGGACTTTCTGCTCGGCCAGATCCTCAATCACATCGTTGAGCACCATCTTCGCTTGCCGTAGTTCCATGATGTTGCTGATCAACGGGAACATGATGCGGATTTTGCCGTGCGCTGAGGCGCGCATGATCGCGCGAAGCTGCGTTTTGAACAGCGGCAGGTTCTGCAAGCAGAGACGAATGGACCGGACACCGAGGAACGGATTACGCTCATCCACCGGCGTGATGTCGTTGCCCATCAGTTTGTCGGCGCCGAGGTCCAGTGTGCGAATCGTCAAAGGCTTGTCGCCGCCAAGCGACTCGATAGCCTGTTTGTACGCCAGGTATTGCTCATCTTCCGTCGGGGCGATATTGCCTGCCAGGTAGAGGAACTCGGTGCGGTAGAGACCGATGCCGGTCGCACCATTGTTCACCGCGGCGGGAATTTCATCGGGGAATTCAATGTTGCCCCAGAGTTTAATGTCGGTACCGTCGGTGGTTCGGGCGTCGAGGCCCGCCATGGCATCGAGTTCGCTTTGCACTTTAGCGAACGCCATCTGTTCCTGCCGGTAGTTAAACACCTGGTCGCCGTCCGGTTCAATGATCACCTGCCCTCGCATGCCGTCGACAATCACCGGATCGCCGTTGCGCACGTGACTGGTGATGTCCTTGAGCCCGACGACCGCGGGGATGCGCATCGCGTGCGCAAGGATGGCGGTGTGACTGGTCTTGCCGCCCAGATCCGTGGCGAATCCAAGGATGCGATGCTTGTCCAGATTGGCCGTCTGGCTCGGTGTCAGATCGTGAGCGATCACGATTGAGTCTGCGGTCAATTGATCGAGCTTTTCGGCCGAGTCGCCGAGCAGGTGGCCGATGATGCGGCGCTCGATGTCCCAGATGTCACGGTCGCGCTCGCGGAA
>JANQKH010000087.1 GCA_028281215.1 Phycisphaeraceae bacterium
TGGACGGCCGACCGATCGCCAAAGCCAAAACCGCACAGGCAAATCTCACGTACGTCATCGTCCACAAGCCGCGCAACGTCATCACCACGACGAAAGACCCGGACGGCCGGCGCAACATTCTCGAACTGGTCGAACTGCCGGCGCCATACCCCGGTGTGGAGCCGCCGCGCCTCTATCCCGTCGGACGACTCGATGCCGACTCGTCCGGCCTCGTGCTGCTGACCAACGATGGCGAGCTGGCGCATCGGTTGACGCATCCGAGTTTTGAGATTCCCAAACGATACGAGGTGTCAGTCCGTGGACGCATCACGGATGATGACCTTGAGAAGTTGCAGCAGGGATTGTTCTTGGCGCACCGCGGCACGCGCGGCCGGCGAGCGACGACACGCCGCGCGCAAATGTCCGAAGTGAAAATGCTCGGCCATCAACGCGACCGTAATCAAGGCGACCGCACCAAACTTTCCATCACGTTGCGCGAAGGGCAGAACCGTGAGATTCGCCGACTGCTTGCGAAACTTCGATTCAAGGTCCGCCGCTTGAAACGTGTAGAGATCGGCCCGCTTTCCATCAAGGGCCTCGCCGTCGGACAATGGCGCAAACTGACGACGGCGGAAGTGAATCACCTCCGCCGACAGGTCGGCCTCCACAAGCGCGGTAAGGCATCGGGATCGTTTCAGTAATCCGGGATTCCCCTGAATTGCAAGAGGATTTCAAACAATTTGGTATTGATCATTCTTTTTATTGATGCCTGAATGTTCCAGTTTGTTTAGAGTGACTTTGAACGAGCTGGGTAACATTATGGCAATCGACACCGTACTCATGGTCCGCGAGGGCTATCTCTATTACTTGGTCCGAGGTCAGACCAATCTCGCCGATATGAAAGCGCTTGCGGATCGGATTCGTGACGATGCCCAGCGTGAGAACCGGCAGTCCGTGTTGCTCGATTGCGGTGGGTTGAGCGGCGCATTGTCGTTGGGTGAATTGTTTGAGGCGGGTGAATACTTCGCATCGCAGGTGCCCAGCACGATCAAGCTGGCGGGCGTTCACATGCCGCCCGAGTGGTCGGACAATGAATTCTCCGAGCATGTGGTTTCCAATCGCGGTGGTCAACTGCGCCACTTCGTCTCGCTTGAAGATGCCGAGGCATGGTTCGCCGAAGATGGTTGAGGTTCGTGCGTTATGATGCGCGCATGGATCAGGGATGGCATTACCGCTGGCAGTGTTCCGCGCCAGGTAGTGAGGATGCGGCGTCGGCCGCTGACTTCGCACGGCAACTGGGTGTGCATCCATTGATCGCACGTCTGCTGATCCAGCGCGGCATGACCGAACACGCCGACGCCGCTGCATTCTTTGAACCCAAACTGTCCAACCTGCACGACCCCGCCCTCATGCCCGGCCTCGTCCGCGCGGCCGAGCGACTCGACCTGGCTGTGCGCGACCGGCAGCCGATCGTCATCTACGGCGACTATGACGTTGACGGCATCAGCGCCAGTGCCATTCTCTGGCATATGCTTACCACCGCCGGTGCGGATGTCAGCGTGTACATTCCCGATCGCATCGATGAAGGTTACGGCCTGAACGATCAGGCGATCGCCCAACTCGCGTCGCAGTCCCCGCAGCCGGTGATTGTGTCCGTCGATTGTGGCATCACCGCTAGCGCGCCGGCGATGGTCGCCGCCAACGCCGGTGTGGACCTGATCATCACGGATCACCATCACTTTGACGCTGACGATCTGCCGGGCGCTTACGCACTGGTGCATCCGCGTTTGCCGGGTTCGACTTATCCCTGTGGCGAATTGTGCGGCGCGGGCGTGGCGTTCAAACTCGCCTGGCAGTTTGCCAAAACGCACACCGGTAGTGAACGCTTGCCCGATCTGTACCGTGATTTGTTGCTCGACCTGCTCGCACTGGCGGCGCTCGGCACTGTCGCCGACGTGGTGCCGCTGGTTGATGAGAATCGCATCATTACCAGATTCGGTTTGGGACAGATGAAGCGCACGCGCTTCGCCGGGCTCAACGCGTTGATTGATCGAACGGGTTTGCGGTCGAAGGAACTGGAAGCGTTTCACGTCGGATTCGTGTTGGGGCCGAGGTTGAACGCCAGCGGGCGCATGGGCGATGCCATGGACGGCGTGCGTTTGC
>JANQKH010000123.1 GCA_028281215.1 Phycisphaeraceae bacterium
ACGCGGGTGAATCGCCCAACCGGTGTCGTCCTTGCCGTCGATCAGTTGGTCGACGGAGAACCCTTGCTGCGCGTATTCACCGATGGGCTGGTTGATCGCCACGTTTTCGATATCCGCCGGCTTGGCCATCGTCGCCTTTTGAAGATGGAAGCCGGTCATGACGAAGTTGCCGTTAAACCGACCGGGCCCCTGCGCCGGCAAACCGGGATCGGGCAGTACATCAATGCGCAGGCCGGTGATCTGGTCCAATCTCACCCGCGCAGTGATCTGATACACATCGTGATTCGGATTATCGCCCTCGATCAACACCGAATCGTCCGGCTGAACCTTCGCCTGCGAGCCGCCGGTGGTTTGCACCGAGCGAATCGGCAACACCTGCCACGTCGACCGCAATGACTTCTCCCACGCCGCCAACTCGCGCTTCAACTGCGGTGAATCGGCGGTCAACTTCGCTTCCAGTTTCTTGATCTCCGCTTCGTAACGCTTGCGTTGTTCGGCGTCGGCCGTGAGCGTGATCGGCTCCAACCGCCAGTCCAACTTTGATGCAGCCGCACTGTCATCTGTTTCAATCGTCGCCGGCAAGTGCAGCGCGAGCGGTTTGAATCGCAACAACTCCGCGTACCGCAACCGGCAACGCGTCGTCATCGTCGCCTGCGTCGGCGCCTTGCTCATCGGCGCCATCACCAGCGGCACATTGCCCCGCGACAACACCACGTGACCATCCTGATAGCGCAAGTCCAACATGCCGTGCCGCAGCGATTGCCACTTGCCGAAGTCGAGCGATGTGACGTACTGATCCGCCGGCTCCTCGCTCTGCTGCTGCGCACCAAACACATACTGCCCGAGCAAGCCCGGCTTGGCATCCTTCTCTTTCGATGTGCGCAGCGCCGACGTCGGCACCACCTGACGTTTGATACCCGGCCCTTCCCACTCGAAACGCATCTGCGCGTCTTCCGAATCATCAAAATAATGAATCGCAATCTCATGCACGCCGGCTTTGAGACTGACTGTTGCCCGCGACTCCGACACCGACCGGTTGATCCAATCGTGAATAATTCGCTTGCCGCCGATCGACATCGTCACGCCGTCATCCGAATGCAGGCGGAAGGTGTACCGCCCGCCCCTCGGCACGTGCAACACACCCGTCCAACGCACCGCGAAGTGATCTTTCGGTACACCGTCGCCCGGCGAGCCGTCTCCCCATCGGAAATCGATTTTCTTGTCGACACGCTCAACCACCCGGTCACGCTGGAAACGCGGGCCAAGGTTGTCCGGCAGGTTGTTTTTCGACGCCTGCTCGTCGTGGTGCCTCACCACGCGGGCGATGAACCGGTCGCTCCACCGTTTGGACCGTTCGATGACCACACCGTCGAGGCCGTTGCGCAGGTCGATCTTGATGTTCTGAATGTCAGAGATGCGAAAGCGCACGGTCTGCCCGGCTTCGGTCGGCAGCGGCAGCGCAAACGTACCGCCGATATCAATGAAGCCCTGCCGTTCATCGGCGCGATGGAACGCGTTGCCAACCGGCTTGAAGATATCCTGCGCCGCGCCCATCCAGCGGAAGTCGCCGCGGGTCGCAGGGTCGTCAAACAGTTTCCAGGGCGGCGCGAACGGTTTGAGCGGCGGTGGCGGAATAACCTCACCTTTGCCGTCGCCTTTCTTGTCGTCGTCCTTGCCGTCCTGTTTGAGTGCCTTGTCACCCTTGCCGTCGCCGACGATGCGCGTGCCGTCTTTGATAACGTTGCCGTCTTTGTCGAGCTTGACATCCGCGTCTTTCGTAACCGTGTCTTTCGCAGACGCGATTTCGTTCGGATCCTCACGCAGGCTGAACGCGACACCCACCGCGCCGGCGATCATCGCCACGCCACAGATCAGAAAGATGATCGACCAGAGAAAACGCGACCGCTTACGGTAGGCGACTTCGTTCTCGATCTTGCGGATGAACTCTTCGGTCTCCATCCGGTCGGGGGCGAGGCGTGCCGACAGCCCCTGCTCGAGGCGGATTTCCTCGATCAGGACATCGCGCAATTCAGGACTCGTCCGCATCGTCTTGCGAAGCTGGTCAATCTGCGCTTCGGTCAGATCCTGCGGAAGCTGGCTCTGCACCAGGTCAATCAAGTCCTGCTCGCTCATCCCTTTGTTGATCATTTGGATGAACCGCCTTCCAGGTGGGTCTTAATACAACGCTTGAGCGCCTGTCTTGCCCGGACCATAAGAACCTTGACCGCCCCGAGCGTGCGGTCAAGCTTGTCTGCGATTTTCTGAACTTTCATCCCGCCCATGTAGTGCCAGCGAATCGAGTTGGCCGATGGTTCGCTCAACTTCGACATGCACACCGGCACCAGGTGCAGAATGTCGTCAAACATGCTCTCATCGTCTCCCGGATTGAACATGTCCTCCAACTCCAAGCAAAGTTCGGTCCATCCCACTTCCCGCCGACGCATCTGCTTGCGCACATGCTCTCTCAACACGTTGCGGCAGATGCCCATCAGCCAGGATTGCAGCCGCAGGTCCGTGTCGAACCGCCCGATCGCGTCAAACACCCGGAGGAACACCTCCTGAGCCAGATCCTCAGCCAGATGATTGTCCAACACCCGGGCGCGGAAATAACCGAAGCTCAACCCGTAATGCCGGGCATAGATCGCGGCAAACGCGGCACGGTCGCCACGCTTGGCCTTGGACGCGAGTGCCGCGTCGTCGAGCTGTTCGATGGGCTGTACCAAAAGACCGTACCGCTAGCAGTTCCTTGTCCGCGGCGAGGCGGGGGTTACGTCCGTGCAACCATGGACCATGCAGGGCAGGCGCCCTGCGTACATTGGAGTCCCATGGTAACGCCAACCGCCCCAATCGCCTTGCGGGATTCTTTCCAAAATCTGACACTCATTTTACCAGATCGACTTCAATGACCCCGTAGAACGGCGATATCAGGCTCGTAATTCCCATCTGCCTTCTAGAAACCGCCATGAATCTTGTGTGTTCGGGGTAAATTTGGTAAAATGACATCCCATGTCTCACCGGATGGGACAACCTCATCTATCGCCAGCGCAATGCTTGCCGTGTGGGGTATTGGTGCACCGTGACGGAAGCCTGGCGCCATGCACCGCTGCATCTGTTTGCCGAAAAGGGTCGCGCGAGGGCACCGGACTGCTGCGGCCGATTTTCGTGACGACGTTCGTGCGCGCGGATGGGGTTCAATCGTGTCCGGCGGACACGTCCGGACATGAAACGGACATCGACGGGACATGTCCGGACACGAAAACGGACATGCGAATCACCGTTTTTGACTCGGAATCAAGGGGTCTGTGTCCGCCGGACATGGATGGACATGGGCTCAAATTAATGCAAAGCAATACACCACAAAGGTTTAAAGTCAATTTCGACCCACAGAGGGTGGGCCCCCGATGTCCGGACATGCACGTTTGTGCGCGCCGAGATGAGTACCTTTGTGCGCGCGAGGGCGGTTCAAGCGCGGACAATAGAAGATTTCGTGCCACTGGCAGCTTGCCTGCCAATGCGAAGACCACACCGCCTGAGCACTGGCGGGCAAGCTGCCAGTGGCGCCAAGCAGTGTTCGTCATACCGATTCGTTGTGCGGTTGCCCGATTGCTTGGTTGTTTGCCTGCCACGGTTGGCAGGGGCATAATCGCGTCGGTCTTGCTCTGTATCGAACATGAACCGGGGGTTGGCGGCCGCCCACTTGGAGTGCCTTTCGATGGATGTGATTGAAATAGATTGTCCACGATGCGACACCGCGTTGGAACTGGATGCAGCGTTTGCCGGCGGGGTGTGCCGATGTTCCGAGTGCGGCACGCTGATGGCCGTGCCGTCGGACGCCAGTCAGCAGGTTGAAACCCTTTCACGACCTGACGCCCCGCCCGGCGGACGGGCCGAAGCACCCGGTGGACGACCGGATGCGCCGGGCGGCGGTCGCCCGGATTCGCCCGCGGGTGCTGGTGGTCGTCCTGATTCGCCCACAGTTGGAGCAGGTGACCGGCCGGACGCGCCGGGTGGTTCGGAAACCGAAGCCCTCGCGTCGGAGTCGGCGGACATCGACGCGCTGGCGAGCACGACCGGCGCGGCGGAGGTGTATGTCACGCCTTCG
>JANQKH010000144.1 GCA_028281215.1 Phycisphaeraceae bacterium
GCCCTTCCTCGAAAAACACTGTGTGTCCTGTCACGGGCCGAAAAAAACCAAGGGCGACCTGGCGCTGCACATCCTCGATGCAGACATGAAAGAAAGCACGAGCGGCGCGCGATGGGCCGTCGTGCGCGAAAAGATTGAAAAAGGGGAGATGCCGCCGGAGGAGATGGATCAGCCGTCCAAGCAGGAAGTGGCCAACGTGTTGGCGTGGATCAAGGCGGAGATGAAGCGCGCCCGCCGCAACTTCGCCCGTCGCGTGCAGGTGGTTCACGGCAACCATGTGCCGCACGACCTGCTGTTCGATCCGTCAAATAACGGCCGGTTGTCGGTGGCGCCGCGACTGCGTCGGCACAGCGTCGAAATCTACGAACACTTCCGCAAAGAGCAGGCCAAGGGTTTCGAGAACCTCGTGGGCAATCCCTTCACGCCTGACCCGCGCTTTCTCTTTAAGGACATGGGTTCGCCGGAGTTGGACGTGCCGACCACCTCGCAACTGCTCCGCAACGCCCTGACCATCGTCGAACGGCAGACCGGGCACACCATTGAAAATGGCAAGCTCAAGCCGAAGTCCGGGGCGCGCAAGGAGTTTCTTGAATTCGTCGATGCGTCCAAACCGTTGGGCAAGGAGCAGATGGCCCGCGCGGTCACGATGCAGTTCCAGCGCGTACTCGGCCGGTCGCCCAAAGACGCGGAGCGCGATCGCTTTGTCGCGCTGATGGAGAAGAATGTTAAAGACGCCGGCCGCACCGCAGGCGTGCGATATACCCTCGCCGCCGTCTACATGCTGCCCGAAGCGATTTTCCGCTACGAGGTGGGTGGCAAAACGGACGAGCAGGGCAAGACACGTTTGAAAGCGCGGGAAATCGCCTTCGCACTGTCGTTCGCCCTTTCAGACAAGCGACCGCCCGACTGGCTGCTCGACGATGCCGACAAGGGCAAACTGGATGACGCCAAGGGTGTCGAAGCCGCAGTGGACAAACTGTTCGCCGACAAGCGATTCGACACGCCGCGCATTCTGCGCTTCTTCCATGAATTCTTCGAATACCCCAAAGCGGTGGAGGTGTTCAAGAACCCGGACGAATTCAAGAGCCACAAAGCCAAGGTGCTGGTCAGCGATACGGATAACCTCGTCCGTTGGATTCTCGAACGAGACAAAGATGTGTTCCGCGAACTGCTCACGACGAACAAGGCGTTTGTGAATACAAGATACGACAGCAACAAGAAGCAGATTTTGCCATACGAGCAGAAGAGCCGGGTGCACCAGTCATACACGTTGCCGCCGGACTGGAAGTGGACCGCCGATCAGCCGATCGACATGCCGCCCGGCACGCGCGCCGGCATTCTCACGCAGCCAAGTTGGCTGGTCGCATGGTCGGTCAACCAGGACAACCACGCGATCCTGCGCGGCAAGTGGGTGCGTGAACGACTGCTCGGCAACGTCGTGCCGGACATCCCGATTACGGTTGACGCCCAGTTGCCCGAAGCGCCGGACCAGACATTGCGGCAACGCATGTCGGTCACGCGCGAAGAATACTGCTGGCAATGCCACAAGCTAATGAACGATGTCGGCACGCCGTTTGAGCATTACGATCACTTCGGCCGATGGCGCGCGCTGGAGTTGGGCAAACCCGTTGACGGTTCGGGCGGCATTGATCTGACCGGCGACCAACGCATCGACAAGAAAAAAGTCGCCAACGCGGTGGAATTTGTGAAGTTGCTCGCTGAAAGCGATCGCGTTGAACAGGTGTTCGTCCGTCATGTGTTCCGCTTTTTCACCGGCCGCAACGAAAACCTCGGTGACGGTCCGGCCCTGCGCGCGGCGCACAAGGCGTACCGCGACAGCGGCGGCAGTTTCAAAACCCTGGTCAAAACCATCCTGGCCAGCGAATCGTTCCTCTATCGAACGCCGGAAACCGGTGAGTTAGTTGAATCGGCAACCAAACTGGGCCTGAAGCACCCTTGAGTGGGGCGGCGGTCCGGTTCGATATAATGTGAGTCCATTTATTTGTGGAGTTATGCCTGATGCACATCGATCCCTCACGACGTCACTTTCTGCGAAACACAGGGTTAGGCGCTGGTGCGCTGGCGTTGTCGCCGGTCGTTCAGCAGTTGCACGCCCGTGCGGAAGGCAAAGGCCCCAAGGCCCCGCGGTTTGTGTTCGTCGTCGAAAGCAACGGCCTGCCGCCGCAACAGTTGGCGCCGTCCGGCATCAAGCGAAAAGCACGCCGCCAGCAGCCGTTCAACGGTCCGGCGAAACTGATCGACGAATCCCTTAAGGAACGGGAACTGCCCGTTTCGCTGCAACCAATTTCTAAGTGGAAAGACAAAGTCACCATCGTGCAGGGCCTGTCCGGTCGTGTGGCCGGCGGCGGACACTCCAACAACTTCATGGCACTGGGCGCGTTCGGCGTCGGGCGCGGTTCGAGCGGTGAATCCACCGCCGTGATGGGTCCGACGATCGACGGCGCGTTAGCCAAACACATCGGCGGCATCTTCCCATACATCGGTTTGGGGATTTCCAAGCGACTTGAAAACAGCGTCGTCTACAGCATCTCCGCGATCGGTGAAAACAAACCGCTGCCGATCATGGTCAAGCCGGACCAGGCGATGGGCACGCTGTTCGGCAGCGTCGCGAAAGGGCAGGCAAAGAACCAGTTCGCCGCCAAGCGTAACCTGCTCGACTTCCTCCGTGAAGACGTCAAACGCGCTGAAAAACAACTCGGCGGCCCCGAACGCAAACAGTTGACCACCTATCTTGAATCGTTCGACACACTCAGCGACCGGCAAAGCCGGCTCAACGAAATCGAAGACACGCTGCGCAAGCATGCGCCGGTTGCCAGCGACAAATACACTTCCGAAGTCGAAACCGATCGGCTCGATGCGCAGTTCGATCTGGCCGCCGCGTCGTTGATCAGTGGGTTGTCCAACGTCGTGACAATTTCATCGGCGGCGGGTGTGCGCGACTTCGACATCTGCTTCACCGGTCTCGGCCTCAAGAAGGGCAAGCACCACACCGGCCACGGCGGCGGACAAAACGGTATGGACTGGGCCGGCGTCTACAACATGATCCGCAAGTACCACTTCGGCCTCATCGCCGGCCTTGCGAAGAAGTTGGAATCCGTGCCCGAAGGCGACGGCACCATGCTCGACAACACCGTGATCATCTATCTCAGTGACGCTGCCGAGAGCCATCACAGCCGATGCTGGGAATGGCCGTTCGTCATGCTCGGCACCGCCGGCGGCAAACTCAAGGCCGGTCGCTACGTCGACTACCCCGGCTATGGCCAACTGGGTCACCGCACGACCGCCAACCTTTACACCACGCTGCTCAACATCGCCGGTTCCAAAGCTGAACGCTTCGGCATGCCGGACCCGAACCTGAAAGACCTGGACCAGACCGGCCCGCTTGTGGAATTGCTGGCCTGACCGGAAACCCCCGCTTTCTCAAGGCTTGGCGCAATCCACTCCGATAACCGGAGTATGCCCACCGATCATCGACAGGTTGTTTTTTCGTTGCGGAATGTGGTGGCGATTGACCGCCGACCGGTGAACCCGGCTGACGATCACGCCGTCGCCGCCGACTACATTGCACGCCTCAAGTCCGCGATCGATGCGCTGTCGATGGACGACATCACGCACGTCGCACAACTGTTGCGCGACACCCGCGATCAGGGCGGCACCGTCTTCACCATGGGCAACGGCGGCAGCGGCGCGACCGCGTCGCACATGGCGGGTGACCTCAACAAAGGCGCATCCTACGGCCGGGCCTTGCGCTTCAAAGCCGTTTGCTTGAACGACAACTATTCCACCTTCGCCGCGCTTGCCAACGATCACGGTTACAGCGAGGTGTTTGTCGAGCAGTTGAAAAACTTTCTCACACCGAGTGATCTGGTGATCGGTTTCTCCGGCAGCGGCAACTCAGCGAACGTCGTCAAGGCGATGCAGTTCGCCCGCGCGGCCGGTGCGCAGACTCTCGCCGTCACCGGTTACAACGGCGGTCGGCTGCGCCAGTGCGCCGCCCACGGCGTGCATGTCAACGTTGACGACATGCAGATCTGTGAAGACCTGCACATGACGATGGTCCACGTCTTGTTGAAAATGCTGAACGCCAACGTGGGTGAAGCGCTGGACGACGTGGCGATTTAGGTTGTTCTGATGGCACTCAATGGGCGGCACTTTCTCGCCCGATGGCACGTCTATAATGCCGCCATGCCCGAATCGCTGACAACCGGCCGCGTCACCTTGCGCACCTTGAGAAAATGGATCAAGGCCGGTGTGCCCATTCCCATGCTCACCTGCTACGACGCCACCACCGCGGGCAAACTGTGGCAAGGCGGTGTGCCGTGCATGCTCGTCGGCGACACCGCCGCCGAGATGGTGTTCGGCCACGACTCCACCATCTACGCCGAGTTGGATCTGATGCTCGCGCTGACCGCGGCCGTGCGACGCGGCGCGCCGGACGCGTTCATCATGGGTGATATGCCGTTCGGGAGTTACCAGTGCGGCGAGAATGAAGCGGTCGCCAACGCCATACGATTTTTGAAGCAAGCCAACGCTGATGCGGTGAAGTTAGAGGTCGATCAATCGAACGTGCCGCTGGTTGAGCGGATGGTGCACGCGGGAATTCCCGTTGTGGCGCACTTGGGTTCGCGGCCGCAACACGTCCGCCAGCAGGGCGGCTACCGTTCCGCGGGCCGGACGCAAACCGAAGCGGCGGCGTTGGTGGCCGAGGCTGAGTACTTCATCCGCAGCGGCGTATCGATGTTGTTGCTTGAAGCCGTGCCCAACGAAGTGTCGCAGCGCGTCGTGCAGGCCGCGCGGTCGCCGCAGGACGGCCAACCCATCCCGGTCATCGGGTGCGGCGCGGGGTCGGCGTGTCACGGTCACGTGGTCGTGTTGCACGATCTGGTCGGCCTGACGGACTGGCATCCGCCGTTCGTTCAACCTGTCGAATCGATCGGCGCAGCGTATACCTCGGCCGCGCAAAAATGGTGCGAACTGCTCGCATCGGGTGACTATCTGGACGATGATCACCCGTATCGAATGAAGGATTGACCAGCAGTTGATGGCGAGTCTGACCCACCGGTTGGCATGGTTTTTGTTGGCCGCTGACGTGTCCGCCAAGCCCGGCGTGCATCCCTTGCACCATGCGAAAACCTTATGGGCTGCGGCGTGTGAATCGTGTATGGCGAATCGCCCGATGATGCATACCATTGTGTCATCCGGCGAACCGCGTCTGGTTTGACTCTCGTATCGTTCAAAAGGAGACCATCATGAGCAAAATCAAATGGTACGGACCCACCACCGTGTTGTTGATCACGATCCTCCTTGTCCTGATCGGCGGCCCGTCGGTCGCGCGGAAGCTGGCGTTTGAGCATGACAAGGCGCAGATCGTGCAGATCAAGAACGGTCTGGATAAGAACGTCACGCTCGCCGAACTTTCCGAATCGTTCAAAAAGGTCGCCAAGGTTGTCAAGCCCAGCGTGGTGAGCATCGACGTGCTGTCGAAGTCGCGCTCCACCACCCGCAGCGAACTGCCGCCCGACCTTCATCGTTGGTTCTTCGGTCCCGAAGGCCAGAACCGCGCGCCCAAGCGTGATGACAAAAGCGATCAGTCCGATGAGTTCGACAAGTACAACGTGCCCCGCCAATACGGCAACGGTTCCGGCTGGGTCTACCGCAACGACGGGTACATCATCACCAACAACCACGTGATCGAAGGCGCGGACAAAATCGTCGTACGCTTTCATGACGGATCGGAACGCGACGCCAAGGTGGTCGGCGTGGATGTCAAAACCGACATCGCCGTGCTGAAGGTGGAAGGCGACCGCCTGCACGCCGCCGCGATTGCCGATGAACCGGTCGAGCAGGGCGAGATGGTGTTTGCGTTCGGCTCGCCGTTCCAGTTCGAGTTTTCCATGAGCCAGGGCATCGTGTCGGCGAAGGGTCGGCAACTCGGCATCCTGCGCCAGCGCCGAGGCTATGAAAACTTCATTCAAACCGACGCCGCGATCAACCCCGGCAACTCCGGCGGTCCGCTCACGAACATCTACGGCGAAGTGGTCGGTATGAACACCGCCATCGCCACCCGCACCGGCAGCTACAACGGGCTCGGCTTCGCCATTCCCATCCGTATGGTGGGCAACGTCGCCGACCAGTTGATCGACGAAGGCAAAGTCCGTCGCGGATACCTCGGCGTCTTCATTGAAGACCTCGATCCGAAAATGGCGCGCTCGTTCGGGTACGACGGCAAAGGCGTGCTCGTGGTCAACCCAATCGAGAACAGCCCCGCCGACAAAGCCGGCCTCAAACGCGGCGACATCATCGCCAAGCTCGACGGTGAACCGGTCGACAGCGCCGACGATCTGCGCGGTTACGTCGCCGACCTCAAGCCCGGTTCCAAGATCAAGGTTGAGTATTACCGCCTGAAAAACCCCACCGACACCAAGGGTGCTTTCCACACCACCACGATCACGATCGGCGAACTGCCCGACCAAGTGGCGACATTGAACCCGGGCGTGACCACGCCGAAGACCACCACGCACTCGGAAGTGCTCGGCAAACTCGGCATCGATGCGGCGACGCTGACCAAAGCGCAAGCGGAGTCGTTGCGCATCGAGTTTGTCAAAGGCGTGCTGGTTGCCGATGTGCGTACCGGTTCGGCCGCGTCCGCCGCGGGGTTGCGCGTCGGCCATGTCATCACCCATGTCATGGGCAAACCGGTACACGACAAGGCCGCGCTGCTCAAGGAACTGAACGGCCACGATTTGAAATCCGGCGTCCGCATCAGCATCATGGACCGCGACACGCCGCGCTTCATTTTCCTGGAGCTGCCGAAGTAATCACCGCGAATCAAACTGAATCCTCAAGGCGTGGAAACCTCGGTTTCCACGCCTTTTTCGGTACACTGGCGCGCCATGCGTGACATACAAATCGCTGCCGCTCAATTTGAACACCGCAATGCCGACAAGGCGTACAACCTGTCGCGCATCGCATCGCTTTCACGGGAGGCGGTTGAACGCGGCGCTGAAATCGTCAGCTTCCATGAGTGTGCCATCAGTGGTTACACCTTCCTTCAACCGTTGAACCCGCAACAGTTGGCCGACATCGCCGAGCCGGTGCCGGACGGTCCGTCGGTGAACACTTTGATTCAGATTACGAGCGACGTGAACGCCACGATCATGGCCGGTCTGCTCGAACAGGACGGCGAACAATTCTTCAACACCTACGTCACCGTCAACCCGACCGGCTACGTGACACGCTTCCGCAAACTCCACGCGTTCATCAATCCGCACGTGGCTTCCGGCGATGTGTTCAACGTTACCCCGCTGAACGATGCGCAAAACGAACCGGCCCTCAACGCCGGCTACCTAATCTGCTACGACAACAACCTGCCCGAAAACGTGCGCATGACGACCATGCTCGGCGCCGACGTCATCTTCATGCCGCACGTGACCGGTTGCCTGCCGTCGGTCATGCCGGGACGCGGCACCGTCGACCCCAAACTCTGGCACAACCGCCACCGCGACCCCGCCCGGCTGCGCAAGGAATTCGATGGCCCCAAAGGCCGACAGTGGCTGCACCGCTGGCTGCCTTGCCGCGCGTATGAGAACGGTGTCTACGCCGTCTACACCAACCCGATCGGCGTCGACGGCGACACGATCAAACCCGGCGGGTCCATGATCCTCGACCCCTTCGGCGAAATCCTCGCCGAGTGCCGATCGATGGAAGACGAAGTCGTGGTTGCCTTATGCACCGCCGACAAACTCGAACAGGCGTCGGGACGAAGGTACATCAAAGCCCGCCGACCGGAACTGTACGGCAAACTGGTGGAACCCCATCCGGAAGGGCACGAAGCGGTGACGCTGCCGGGGTGGTCGCGGACGTTTGATTAGTGTTTTCAGCGACGAAACGAGGGTTTACCAACTGGAATGACTTGGGACGACCACTACGAACGATTTCGTGCGGCGCTGAACGCTCGCCCTGTGGGTGATGTCGACCGGGCAATTCGTGAAGCGTGCAAGCATACGCATGTACAGTCGAGCGACGACATCATATGGTTACGCGAAGCGCTGGCAGACAAGGAGAGGAAGAGTTTTGTTGCAGAGGTCTACCGGTATCAGCCTGTCCCGGAAGCGCTCTTCGACGAATTCATACGCGCTGCCATCATTGATGTCGATGCGAGCAATAACCGGCGTTTTCTTGCCCCGTGCATCGAAACATTCGGCTTGGATCGTGTAAGCGAGGCGGTCCAGCAATTTGAGCGATCTGAGATCGAAGTAGAACGTTGCGGCACCGAACGAGCCAAGTATTGGTTGAGCGGGCGCTGGTCCAAACGGCGATCAACATAGAGGGAGTGCCTCGACTCGAACAAACGCCGGGTGCCACTACTCGGCCGTAGGCAGAGTAGTGCGAATTCCACAAAGCATCACACTGCCTTCGGCCGTGTGATGGCACCCGCTTCTCTCTCTGTGCATTTGTTATCGGTCCATCCCTCAACACGATCGACTACATGTACGCCGTTCACCCTGTCTCCCAACCCCCATTCACGGGTTTGATTGTGCTCGGACGATAATAAAGCCATGTCCGAGGCTGTCTCCAGTTCTCCACTACGTCGTCTTTGTCATCATGGCATGGGTTGGTTGGCGTTGATGGTGGGGATTGCGGTGATCGGGGTGATTGCGGTGACGCCGGCGCAGCATCGGTTGGATCACGCCAAGTGGTATCAGGGTTTCGTTGAACTGTACGCCCAGCGGCAGCATGAACAGGTGCGCAATTACGAGCGATTCTCTTCGGCGTTGTCGGCCGGCGATCCGGTGGTACTGAGCCGACTGGCGTTCACGCATCTTCGGTTGAAGCCGGAGGGCGCGGAACTGGTCAGCGTGCCGCAGACTGATTTCGGCAACACGACGTACCACGTGAGCGATCAGCCGGCGTTCATTGATTCGCCGGAGATGTCAAGCGATCTGACGTCGACCGATCGTTACCACCTCGCGCTGATCGAACAGTGGTTGCACACGAGTGAGCCGGTGGTCGGGATTGATTACGCGCACTTTCAGCCGCGGCGGGACTTGGTGTCACGTCTGGCAACCGGAACGTTTCGCATTCCATTGCTGGTGATCGGCGCGATGCTGATCTGGGCGGGGCTGATGATGCCGGGATCGCGGCGGACCGACGAAGCGGACGCGGGCGAGTGGGATGACGAGGATTGGGTCGAGGGGGAACTTGATCCAGAGGGTTGAGGCAAACACGATCATCGCACAGGTTCCCGCTTAGCGGGCGATCGCAGATCGCCGGTATTCATGCGTTTTGGTCACGCCACACGGCGATCTGCGATCGCCCGCGAAACGGTTGAGCGATCACCCGATCAAGGGTGATTTCATCATCTTGCAAGGCGGGCGTTGCGGGTCTATCCTGCCTTTTCCGCACAACCCGGCCAAGGAAGGCTCGATCAGGGATGCCCGATTGACCTGCAAGCATGATTGACGCTTACGGTGTTTACATTGCCTCAGCCGTGGGCGCGGCGGCACTCTTCATGATGATGCCGCGGCGCGGTTTCAACCCGCGCGCATTCGGCGCATTGCTTGGCGCAGCCACCCTGGGCGGCCTCTGGCTCTGGCTGAGCAAGTACCTTTTCGCGCAGGAAGAACTCGGCCTGGCGTCACAAGCGATGCCGTATTACTACATTTTCAGCGGCGTGGCGATCGTCGCGGCGGTCCGGGTCATCACGCACACACAGCCGGTTTACGCAGCCCTTTGGTTTGTGATGGTCGTGCTCGCGTCGGCGGGGTTGTTTGTGATCCTTGGCGCCGAATTCGTCGCGTTCGGGATGGTGATCATCTACGGCGGGGCGATTCTGGTGACGTACATGTTCGTGATCATGCTCGCGTCGCAAAGCGAAGAAGCGGCTGACGAAGCGAAGGCAGCGAGCAGCGATGCGCTGGAGTATGAAAAGATCGCGCGCGAGCCGGCGGCGGCGGTGCTCGTCGGCTTTGCGCTGCTGGCGATGGTGCTTGACATCGGTTTTCGGCCGGTGGAGCGCAACCCGTCCGCGGCCGGGCCGACGGCCGTCGAACTCATCGAAGGCACGGATGATCAGCCGGCGGTACTCGCCGACCGCGCCAACCAGGCGTTGATTGAAAACGTGGACGACGAATCGCAACGCGCGGCGTTGCAAAATGTGGTGAACGCGGCGGATGGCGTGAGCAACGTCGAACAGATCGGTGTGGATATGTTTCGCGGGCATCCGCTCGGCCTGGAACTGGCGGGCGTGATTCTGTTGATCTCGCTGATCGGTGCAATCGTGATCGCCCGTCAGCGCGGTTCCCTTGATGCGATCGAACCGTCCGGTGAAACCGAAAGCGGGGTGGGTCGTGCCTGAACCGTTGGACGCGTTGACGTTGTCGCACTTTCTGTTGACCGGCGCGGTACTGTTTGCGCTCGGGCTGGTCGGATTCATCAGCCGGCGAAACATGATCATCATGTTTTTGTGTACGGAGATGATGTTCCAGGGCATCGTGGTGACGCTGGTGGGATTCAGCCGGTTTCACATGAATGCGACGGGGCAGACGTTTGTGATTTTTGTGTTGACCATCGCGGCGGCGGAAGCGGCGCTGGCGCTGGGGCTGGTGGTGTTGTTGTTCCGCCGCAAACGCACGCTGGATGCATCGGCGTGGGCGGAGTTAAAAGGCTAGGAATTTCGGATTTTGGATTTCGGATTTGTTGAGCCTGTGCGGCGTATCAGATCCCCATTCCGAAATCGCAAATCCGAAATCCGAAATAAGACGTGGAAGCAGCGAAATACATCCCGTGGTTTCCCGCAATCGGAGCCGTGCTTTGCGGCCTGTGTTGCATCAAGCCGTCGTTGAAGAAACTCGCGGCGCCGATTGCGATTGCGTCGGTGGCGTCCGCGTTTTTCTGCACGTTGTTGGTGTGGGGCGATGTGCAGGTGTTCAACTCGGACGAGCCGCAAGCGAATGTGTTGACGCTTTGGGAATGGATTCACGTCGGTGATTCCTTCCAGGTCAACATGTCGTATTACGTCGATCCGTTGACTGTGCTGATGATGCTGGTCGTGACCGGCATCGGCACGTTGGTGACGTGGTACGCGTCGGGGTACATGGCGGGAGATCGCGGTTACGCGCGGTTCTTCGCCGCGGTGTGTTTGTTCATCTTTGCGATGACGACGCTCGTGCTCGCCGACAACCTCGTGCTGCTCTACCTCGGCTGGGAAGGCGTCGGTCTGTGTTCGTACCTGCTGATCGGGTTTTACTACGACAAACCGTCGGCGGTGGCTGCGGCGAAAAAGGCGTTCATCGTCAACCGCATCGGCGACCTCGGCTTCGCACTCGGTATCTTCCTGACGTGGTGGCATTATGGTTCGGTGTCCCTATCGGAAGTCGCGGCGACCGCGCCGCTTGCGGCCGACCCGATCAAGGATGTGTGGATTCCCTTCCTGTTGATGTTGGGCGCATTCGGCAAGAGCGCGCAGATTCCACTTTACGTCTGGCTCCCCGATGCGATGGAAGGTCCGACGCCGGTGTCGGCGTTGATTCATGCGGCGACGATGGTGACTGCCGGCGTTTACATGATCGCCCGTTTGCTACCGGTGTTCAGTCCGGCATTGTCGGAGTATGCGTTGCCGGTGGTGGCGTGTATCGGCGGTGTGACCGCGTTGTTCGCTGCGACGATTGCGCTGTGTCAATACGACATCAAGCGTGTGTTCGCGTACTCCACGATTTCACAACTCGGCTACATGTTCCTCGCGGTCGGTGTGATGTCGAGCGTCGGCGCCGTCTTTCACCTGTTCACGCACGCGTTCTTCAAAGCGTTGTTGTTCCTCACGGCCGGCTCGGTCATGCACGCGTTGGCGGGGCAACTCGACATGCGCAAGATGTCCGGCCTGCGGCACAAGATGCCGATCACGGCGTACCTGATGCTCATCGGCTGCCTTGCGCTGGCTGGTGTGCCGCCGTTGGCGGGCTTTTTCAGCAAGGACATGATCCTCGCCGCCGTGATGGAGCGAGGCATGGGTGATCACGGTGATAAGCTGTTTATTCTGCTCGCGCTGGTCGGTTTGCTGACGGCGTTTCTCACTGCGTTTTACACCTTCCGTCTTTGGTTCCGCGTGTTCATGGGGCCGGAGCAGTACGAGATGGGTGAGGAACACCACGCTGATGAAGATGATGCGCACGGCTCGGCGGATGAAGGCGGTTACCACATCGAGCATCATCACGAGCCGCATGAAATGCCGTTCTGGAAGATGAACCCACCGCGAGCAGGACCAGCGGCGCATTCATCTTCCAGAACGGCATTTCATGCGGCTCGTGATGATGCTCGATGTGGTAACCGCCTTCA
>JANQKH010000567.1 GCA_028281215.1 Phycisphaeraceae bacterium
CTGCAATACATCGCAGGATTGCAGGTGACTCAAGTGGCGGACGAACTGCCGTCTGAAATGGTGGCATACACCGTGCCGGCGGCCCGGTTTGCTTGCTTCACACACAAAGGTTTGATCACCGAGATCGGCCGCACAGTCGATGAAATCTACGACGGTTTCCTGAAAACCGAGCCGTACGAACACGCGGGCGTCGCCGACATTGAACTGTACGACGATCGTTTCTGTATGGGGGATGCATCAGAGATGGAGTATTGGATCACGATCAAGCCGAAAGTGGAATCACAATGACGGTTGATTTGCATGAAAATCCGTCGCCCGCTCAAACATCCGGGCAAGCCTCAGCAGTTTCTCTTCTTGAAAGTGTGCACCAAGTAATTGAATTCCGATAGGCAAGGTTTTGCCGTCCGCTTCTGTCAATCCGCCGGGGACAGTAATGCCGGGAATGCCAGCGAGGTTGGCAGTGACAGTGTAAATGTCGGCGAGGTACATCGCCAAGGGGTCATCGGTATGTTCGCCAAATCGGAACGCCGGCGCGGGCGTTGGTGGGCAAAGAATGGCGTCGCAATGTTGAAATGCGGCGTCGAAGTCGTTCTTGATCAGCCGGCGAACCTTCAGCGCCGTGTTGTAATAGGCGTCGTAGTATCCGCTCGAGAGCACATACGTGCCAAGCATGATGCGGCGTTTGACCTCCTCGCCGAAACCCTCGGCGCGACTGCGGGCGTAGAGGTCAATCAAATCGTCGGGCTGGTCCGTGCGATGACCGTAATGCACACCGTCGTAGCGGGCGAGATTGCTCGAAGCCTCGGCGGTGGCGACAATGTAATAGGTCGGCACGCCGTACTCGGTATGCGGCAAGTCGACTTCCACAATCGTCGCACCCTGCTGCTCGAATACTTTGACGGCATTGTCGATGGCAGCATTCACCGCGGGATCGTTGGCGTCCGACATGTATTGCTTTGCGATGCCGATGCGGGCGCCTTCGATGGGCGTGTTCACCGACGCGGTGTATCCCGGCACGTCGGCATCGGAACAGGTCGAGTCGTTGGCGTCCGCACCGCTGATGACCTGCAACAGCAACGCAGCGTCTTCGACAGTGCGCGTGATCGGGCCGATCTGATCAAGGCTGCTACCGTAAGCGACGAGACCGTAACGGCTGACACGGCTGTAGGTTGGCTTGAGTCCAACCACGCCACAGAACGCGGCGGGCTGGCGGATGGAACCGCCGGTGTCGGAGCCGAGCGCAGCAGGTGTTATGCGAGCGGACACTGCGACGGCCGAACCCCCGGACGAACCGCCCGGCACGCGCGACGTGTCCCATGGATTGCGTGCGGAACCGAACGCCGCGTTCTCGGTCGACGAGCCCATTGCATATTCGTCGAGTACGGTTTTGCCGACGATGATCGCGCCAGCGGCTTCGAGTTTTTCAACCACGGTGGCGTTGAACGGCGAACGATATTGCTCGAGCATGCGCGAGGAACAGGTCGTGCGGCCGAAGGTCGTGCAGAGGTTGTCCTTCACTGCGATGGGCACGCCAGCGAGTGGGCCTACGAGTATGCCCGCGTCGACTTGCGCCGCCCGCTCGGCAGCGCGTTCGGGAAAGGTCTGCTCGAATGCGTGCAGTTCTTGGTCGAGTCCTTCGATGCGAGAAAGGCAAGCGGCCACCATATCCGCGGCTTTGACTTTGCCCGAAGCGATGGCGTTTCGCAGATCAATCAGATTGTGGTCCGTCAAGTTCGACACGTTGCCTACTTCTTCATGATGATTCGATTCGTGATTCAAACTTCTCCGTCCGATGATCATGCATCACGCGCCCGACCCTTCGCCAAGCACCTTGGGCACGCGGAAGAATCCGTCCGCTTGCTGCGGAGCATTTATCAGGGCATCCTCGCGCGGCATGCCGTCAACCGGTTCGTCCTCTCGCAACACGTTGGTGACGTCGAGCGCGTGCGCCATCGGTTCGACACCTTCGACGTTCAGTTCGCTGAGTTTGGACATATAGCCGAGCACGTTGGACAACTGTTCACCGAAGTGTTCGATCTCGGCATCGGTGAGTCGCAGCCGACTGAGTTTGGCGACGTGAATGACATCATCTTTGGAAAGTTGTTCAGCCATGGGTTTGCACCGTTCTGGTTTCGGGGCGATAGGTTAGCAGGATTGGACGGGCAACGAGCGGGCCGATCAACTAAAATCGCAGTTCTCACGCCACATGGAAGGATGATCTGACATGAGTACAAATTCCGCGACCATCGACCCCGCCGCGCT
>JANQKH010000193.1 GCA_028281215.1 Phycisphaeraceae bacterium
CAAACTTACGCCCGCTGATCAGCACCGTGTTGCCACACCGATTGATGCCTTCGTGCTTGCAAGGTTGCGTGCGAAAGGACTTGAGCCCTCACCGCGCGCCGATCGTCGGACATTGATCCGTCGGCTTTACTTCGACCTGATCGGCTTGCCGCCGACACCGGCGCAGATCAATGCATTTGTCGGCAGCAAAGAACCCAAAGCCTACGAAAAGCTCGTCGATGAACTGCTTGCCTCACCACACTACGGCGAACGTTGGGCGCGGCATTGGCTTGATGTGGTTCACTACGGAGACACGCACGGTTACGACAAGGACAAACCGCGGCCTAACGCTTGGCCTTACCGCGATTATGTGATCCGCTCGTTTAATGATGACAAGCCATTTAGTCGATTCGTGCGGGAACAGATTGCCGGTGACGTGCTTTGGCCAAACACCGTAGACGGCATTGTGGCAACGGGTTTTCTCGCCGCCGGACCGTGGGATTTCATCGGTCACGCTGAGGTGCCGGAGTCGAAGATCGATGGCAAAGTCGCCCGGCACGTCGACCGCGACGACATGGTACGCACCGTCTTTGAAACGTTCACCAGCACGACTGTCGGCTGTGCGCAGTGCCATCACCACAAGTTCGATCCGGTCACAATGGAGGACTACTACAGCCTGCATGCGGTGTTTGCGGCGTTGGATCGCGCGGACCGGGAATACGACGTCAATCAGAAAGTGGCCGCGCAACGCGTCAAGTTGCTTACATCAAAAAGCGAGACCGAAAGCGAGCTGGATACGACCAACAAAGCGATTCAAAAGCTCGGCGGCGCGAAGCTCGCCGAAATCAACAAACGCATCGCGGCCCTGAACAAGGCCCAGGCAGTGGGCAACAGCGCAAAGCCGGAGTTCGGTTACCACAGTCGCATTGAGAAGTCGCCGGATGTTCACAAGTGGGTGCAGGTCGATCTCGGCAAGCCGGTTGCACTGGATGAAGTGATGATCGTCGGCTGTCACGACACCTTCAACAACATCGGCGCGGGATTTGGCTTTCCGGTTCGGTTCAAGATTGAACTTAGCGATGACCCGCAATTCAAAAAGGGCGTCAAAGTGATTGCCGACAGGACGGCCGACGATTTTGCAAACCCCAAGGTCGCGCCGTTGCGGTTTGCGGTCAATGGCATGAAGGGTCGTTTCATTCGCGTCACCGCGACGAAACTGGTCAACCGTTTGCCGAATGATTACATCTTCGCACTGGCCGAACTGTCTGCCTTCACCTCGAACGGCGAAAACGTCGCGGCCGGCAGGATAGTCACGTCGCTCGATTCCATTCAGGCGCCCGTGCGCTGGCGGCGAAGCAATCTTGTCGATGGATACTATTTCGGTGTCGATTCGAAGGATCACTCGCAGGCGTTCGACAAACTCACCCGAGAACGGAAAGCCTTACTGGCCAAAGTAACACCGCCGCCGTTACTCGCTCGGCAGGTTGAACTTGGGCAGTCGCTTGCCGAAACCGAGGCGGCGATCAAGGCCTTACCCATCAAGGGTAAGGTTTACGCCGGTTGCGTACACCACGGCAAAGGCAACTTCCGCGGCCGTGGTGGACTCGGGCCTCGCGAGATTCGTTACCTTCAACGCGGTCAGGTCACCAAACCCGGTAGGGTCATGTCGCCCGGCGTGCCCAACATCATTCCCGCGATCAACCCGCGCTTCGCTCTGCCCGACAATCACAGCGAAGGCGAACGCCGCGCTGCACTCGCCGACTGGCAGGTGCGCAAGGATCACCCGCTGACGTGGCGGTCGATCGTCAACCGCGTCTGGCTTTACCACTTCGGGCGCGGCATCGCGGATTCGCCCGGTGACTTCGGTCGCATGGGGCGTCTTCCCACGCATCCGCAACTGCTCGATTGGCTCGCAGTCGAGTTCCGCGACGGAGGGCAATCGCTCAAGCAATTGCATCGACTCATTGTATTGAGCGCGACATACCAACAGGTGTCAAACGGGCACACACGCAACGAGCAGCGCGACGCGGACAACCAATTCCTTTGGCGGATGAACCGCAGGCAACTCGATGCTGAAGCGATCCGCGATACCGTGTTGTTTGTCGCGGGCAAACTCAATCGCAAGATGGGCGGCCCTGCGTTTCGCGATTTTGTCTTGGAGAAGCCGCAGCATTCGCCGCACTACAAATACGGCAAGTACGACCCCGATGACGCCTCCACGCACCGGCGGTCGGTGTATCGTTTCATCGTGCGAAGCCAGCCGCAGCCGTTCATGGACACGCTTGATTGCGCCGATCCGTCGCAGCTTGTCGCCAAACGCAATCGCACACTCACGGCCTTGCAGGCGCTGGCGTTGCTGAACAATCGTTTCATTCTGCGCATGTGCGAACACGCCGCGGCGCGACTGAAGTTGAAACACAAAACCCTGGAAGCGCAAGTTAACGCAGCTTTCAACGCGTCGATCGGTCGATTACCAGATGAATATGAACGCAAGGCGTTAATCGCCTTCGCCCAAAAGCACGGCCTCGCCAATGCGTGTCGTGTGATATTGAACATGAATGAATTTGTGTTTGTAGATTGAACCATGAATGTGGATATCAGCCAATCTCGAATGTCCCGCCGTTCACTGTTGTTTCAATCCGGCGGCGGACTTGGCGGCATGGCGTTGGCGAGCCTGCTTGCAAGTGACGGCTTGCTCGCAACGTCGTCAAAGACAAACGCCAAGGCTGCGCTGTCGGCCGGTCACGGCGGCGTGATCAAAACCCTGCACGCGCCGCCGAAAGCCAGACGCGTCGTTCAACTGTTCATGGCCGGCGCAGCGAGCCATCTCGACACCTTTGATTACAAGCCCGCGCTGATCAAACATCACGGCAAGAAGTCTGATTTCGGCGAACATGTTGAAGCCTTCCAGAACGGCCTCGGACCATGGATGAAATCGCCGTTCACATTCAAACCTTACGGCCAATGCGGCAAGCACCTTAGCGATGTCGTCGCGCCGCTCGGCGACGTCGTTGATGACATCGCGTTCGTGCACAACGTGGTCGGCAAGACCGGCGTGCACAGCCAGGCGACTTACCTCCAGGCCACCGGCTTCCAGATGCCCGGCTTCCCTGGCATGGGCGCCTGGATCAGTTACGGACTCGGCAGTCTCAACGAGAATCTGCCGACGTTTGTCGTTCTGCCGGATCATCGCGGTTTCGCCTCCAACGGTCCGAAGAACTGGCATGCCGCGTTCCTTCCTGGAGAGCATCAGGGCACCGTGATTCGACCCGGCGCCGCCAACCCGATTGCCGACCTCTTCCCACACAAGGCCGCTTTTGTCACTCCGCAATCCGATCGCGACGCCCAGGCATTGCTCGCCAGACTCAACGGCAAGCACAAGCAAACCCGGCAATCCGACGGCCGTCTCGACACGCGCATCCGTTCCTACGAACTGGCAGCCCGCATGCAATTGGCAGCGCCGGATGCATTGGACATCTCCAAGGA
>JANQKH010000236.1 GCA_028281215.1 Phycisphaeraceae bacterium
TGGACGGGATTTCGAACCGGTGGAAGAGAACCCAATGATCGGTTTTCGAGGCGCGTCACGTTACTACGATGATCGGTACCGCCAAGCGTTTGGCTTAGAGTGCCGTGCCATGAAGAAAGTCCGCGATGAAATGGGGCTGACCAATGTCAAACTGATGATCCCATTTTGTCGCACGGTAGAGGAAGGCCTCCGCGTTCAGTCAGTCATGGCTGAGCATGGCCTAAAGCGGGGTCGGGAGGGACTTGAGATTTACGTGATGTGCGAAATCCCCAGCAACGTGATTGACGCGGATGGATTTGCGGAGATCTTCGACGGCTTTTCGATTGGTTCAAATGATCTGACTCAACTGACACTTGGTGTGGACCGCGATTCAGAAATCATCGCTCACATTTTTGATGAACGGAATCGAGCCGTGATGCGCACCATTCGTGCCGCCATCGAATCGGCGAAAGAGGCTGAACGAAAAATCGGCATCTGCGGCCAAGCACCTAGCGATTACCCTGAGTTTGCAGAGTTTCTGGTCGAACTGGGCATCGACAGTATTTCACTCAATCCTGATGCTGTCATGAAAACCACCGCCGCAATCCACGACATGGAACTGAAGTTGGAAATGGACCAGGGAATCACAGCGAAGTAATCCCTGTCCTGTACACCAATCAACAACGATATGACCTGCCAATTATGAAAGGGCCGATCATGCAACACGTTCTTGTGCCGATTGATTTTTCTGACAATACCGATCCGATTTTGCAGACTGTTGAGAACTTGGCCACAGGATTCGACAGTGTGATTCATTTTCTCCATGTCATTCCCTCGGTCGCGGACACCACGGGTTGGGATCTGATGCGTGAAAAACAGGATCACTTTGCCAACAAGTATGCGGATGAGTTCAAACGCATTAATCAATTGGCTGTCAATCTCAAGGACAGAGGATGTGAAGCTGACGCGCTAATGCTCCAAGGACCCGTGCCAGAAGTCATTCTATATGAAGCGAACCGGTTAAATGCGGCGTTTGTCGTTATTGGATCCCACGGCCATGGCGCCGTGTATCAGATGTTGATCGGGAGTGTATGTGAGGGCGTGCTTCGAAAGGCCTCGTGTCCAGTCATTGTCGTCCCTTGCCGAAAGAAGACCGATGAGCCGTTGTTGCGCAAGGATCAGGCGCCGCAGGTACAAGCATAAAACTCCGTGAATGGATTCGATCACAGTCTTGGTGGTTTGCTGGACGCTGTGCCTACGTTGAAATTTGACTTTGATGTCTTGGACAGGCCATAGAAAACATGAGAGCAATGCTCCTTCATCAAATCCAATCGATGTCAAAGACGGCCGAACCGTTGCGGTTGTTGGACTTGCCGATTCCCAACCCGCGGGCTGGAGAAATTCGGATCAAGGTTTCCGCGTGCGGTGTTTGTCACACCGAACTTGACGAAATTGAAGGACGAACGCCGCCACCGAACCTACCTGTCATACCTGGCCACGAAGTGGTCGGATATGTTGACTGTTGTGGTGACCAAGCAAAACGATTTGCTCCAGGTGAGCGAGTTGGAGTTGGTTGGATTTACCATTCCAGCGGTGACAAGCATGAAAACGTTTCACGAGAATTCATCGCCACGGGACGCGACGTTAACGGAGGATACGCCGAATACATGGTGGTACCTGAAAACTACGCCTATCCGATTCCCGAAATATGGACAGATGCCGAGGCGGCGCCGCTTCTTTGTGCGGGAGCCGTCGGTTACCGGGCACTTCTTCTGGCAGGACTGCAAAACGGCGACCGATTGGGTTTGACGGGTTTTGGCGGGTCTGCTCACCTTGTGCTTCAAGTTGCGCGCCACCTGTTCCCAGATACATCAGTGTATGTGTTTGCTCGCGACCGCCAGGTCCGGGAATTCGCGTTGACTCTAGGCGCATCATGGGCTGGCGATACGACGGATCGATCTCCTTGCAAACTAGATGCGATCATCGACACCACGCCAGCTTGGAAACCTATCGTGGAAGGATTAGCCAATCTGAATCCAGGTGGACGGATGGTAATCAACGCCATTCGCAAGGAGGATGCCGACAAGGACACTTTGCTTTCACTCAGTTACCACGACCACATCTGGTTAGAAAAGGAAATCAAATCGGTTGCAAATGTGACTCACTACGACATCGCCAACTTTCTCTCGATTGCCGCCTCCATACCCATCAAACCTACGGTCGAAACGTATCCCCTTACTGAGGCCAATCGTGCATTAAGAGAGTTGTGGTCCGGTGGAGTGCGCGGTGCCAAAGTTTTGGTTCCTTGATCCAATCAAACCACGCCGCGCAATGCAGTTCCAATCGCAAACGCGACCGCAGCCGTCGCCCCGCCGATAAAGAGTGTTTCCAAGCCCCCCTTGAACCACGAACTTTGAATGGCGCGGCTTTTTACGACACCCACTCCAAAAAACGCCACGCCCGTCAACATCGTACTAACGAGATAGGGGTGTTCGAACACGATGATGCCGCCGATCGCATTCACGACAAACGACAATAACGGCAAGGAGCCCACAACAACGAAGGCCAAAAAGGTCATCATGGCGGGTTTCCATGCCGCCGCCACAGTCGGTTTGAAGCCGTGTTCATCAACCAACATGACATCAATCCATAACTTTCGATCAGCGGTAATCACATCGACGATTCGCTCCAGGTCCGTCCCCGAAAAACCTTTTAATGAAAAGATCTGTCGAATCTCCTCGCGTTCACCTTCTGGATACGTATCGATGTGGTCAGATTCCATTTCCATCGCTCGCCTGCGCTGCTGGTTCTCCGCGCGTGACCCCAGGAAATTGCTGGTTGCCATCGAGAATCCATCGGCGATCAAATTGGACACGCCGAGAATCAAAACGATACCGGCTCCCAATTGTGCGCCCGCCGCCCCCGCCACGATGGCGAATGTAGTCACCGTACCGTCAATCGCACCGTACACAAAGTCACGCAAGAAGGTCTGGGTCGGGCCGCCTTCGATACGCTGCCTGATGGCGGCCGGTGTATGAGATGCCAGTATTTCACTCGATGGGTTTCCGGCCATTTGTCGATCCTTGTGTCTGAACCTTACCAATCCAAGAATTGGATTCGGGATTAATGCAAAACATCCAATCCCAGCGACTGCTTGAATTTGGAGTTGCTTCTTTTGCTACGCCGGACACGGTACCACCACACGTGCAGATATTTGCATCAGAGTTTCCCTTAGCGAAATTCGTCCATCTGGCGAATTCCACTATGGAAACGAGCGGGATACTTGCGATCGCCCCTGCCACGCTGCTCCGGTTCAATAGCATGTTCCCTATTCATCAAGGCTCCCGTTCATCGAGGATTACAATGGTGTCATACCGCGATGGCAAATGCACTTTCAAATTCCGTTGCGACGAAACGGAGCGTTTGTATCTTGCGGGTGATTTCAACGGATGGTTACCTCATTCGACGCCAATGGCTGAGATCAGCCCCGGCATTTGGCGTCTAAAGCTCAAACTCGCCCCCGGAAAACAGCGCTTTCGCTATGTCACGGCAAACGGCGAGTGGCTAACGGACTATGCCGCACCAATCATCGTCCTCAATCCTTATCAGGAATGGGATTCGGTCATCGAAGTACCAGGTGAACCCGTAATCTCAGAGTTTCAGGAGTTGCACAAAAGTCCACCAAGCGTATCACCCATCAAGCACGCTCATGATTACACTGGAGTATGACAATGGCTTGGCTTCCGAAAAAATGCGTCGTGGTTCCTGTCGACTTTTCAGACGCATCACTCGACGCGGTAAAAACCGCTCTTGATATGGTTGAAGGGCCGAATCAACTACACGTGGTTCACGTGTTGCAAGACATTTCTGCAATGGAACCGGGTGTGGTATGGGGAAACATCACCGACGATTCGCGTATATCGAATGCAGAATCCACTTTGCGAATAAGGTTGCAAGATCTCGATGTCGGTGATGTTAACATTCACATCGCGCTGGGCTCACCAGCACGGGAAATTGTTCAAATCGCCGAAACCAAACATGCAGATCTGATCGTCATTCCCTCGCATGGGCATACCGGAATCCGGCACTTCCTGCTCGGAAGCGTCGCTGAACGTGTAGCACGTCTTGCACCATGTCCGGTCTTGATTCTTCGTCGGAAGGCCTAGGTACAGAACTCCAACTGAACAAGCGGAAGCAACCAGATGCACTCGACTGCTTCGGCGGCGTTGTTACGTCAGTTCCAGACAATTCGGCGGCGATAGTGACGTATCGGTAAATGTCTGAGGGTTCGGCGCGGCAATCAATTCACCTCATAACGGTCGTTGTGCCCGATGGATGCAAGTCGCCATCTGGACTGGAATATCACCGTAGCGGAAAAGGGTCCAGGGCGTGTTGAGGATTCGCCCACCTCGTCACTGCCGAACGGTTCACACCGGCGACAGTTCGGCATCGCCCAAGTAGCCGGTTTGATGGAACCCAACCATGCTTCCAACCATATTCCGACCACGAAGCCGCGCCAGTTCAATCTTCCCGATCACCCGCGACTTTGATCAGACCTTCGATGATCTATTCAACTGGTGGCCCGAGAACGGTGAGACGCCCGGTGCTGAAACAGCGGCGTATCCCGTCGATATTCGTGAAGACAACGGCCAAATCCTTGTTGACGCCGAAATGCCCGGCTTTGACAAAGATGAAGTGGAAGTCACCCTTGAGAATGGGGTGCTCAACATCTGCGCGGAACACCAGGAGGAAAAGGAGCAGAAAAAGAAGGGCAAGCCCTACTTGAGTGAACGGCGATACCGTCGCATTCAGCGTTCATTCACGTTGCCAGCCGCAGCCGACGCCTCAAAAGTTAAAGCAAATCTCAAAGACGGTGTGCTTCATTTGGCGATCCCCAAAGCGCAAGAAGCGACGGCCAGCAAAATTGCCGTCAAGTGAACGAATCACAAGCATTGGCGATTCAAGTTGTGAAACGTTGTAAGCCGGCAAGTGCGCGTCCAACGGATGAAGCGGCAGCCCTTCGCAGCTTGACTGAAAAGAGGAAGGGAATTCAGGGGCAGGGTCACGTAGTTGCCCCACGGTGACCCTCCCCTGTCCTTTTTCATCACATCTTTGCATCGAAGCAACTATCGAAGTGTTCGATGTCATCGCCTCGAACTCTGTTTCACGTTTAAGCCCCGCGAAACGAATTGATTTCACCGTTAGTGAGATGGCGATTGCACATCACAATTGCGATGTTAGGCCACAGTTCAATTGGCTCAACATTGTCACGCACGCCAAACTAAATCAACCTACCGACAAAGGACTGCTGGTAACGGAACGTAAGAATTCTGATTGAATGGGATTGGGAAGGCTGGTACGATGAATTCGTCATTTTCAGGGGCCGAGGGTATTAGCAATGGCGCAGAACTTCGATCGCACAAATGTGCCGTTCGATACCAATTGCGATGAATCTAAAACCTTGCGGCAGCGCGCGGAGGCGATCGCGCGCAAATCCCGAACGGGTATTGAGGACATGGCCCCAGAGGACATCCAAGCACTAGTCCACAAACTTGAGGTTCACCAGATTGAATTGCAACTTCAGAATGAGGAGTTGATACAAACCCAAGTGGATCTGGCCAACGCGCGGGATTGCTACGCCGAACGGTACGAATTCGCGCCCGTCGGTTGTGTCGTGTTGGATAAAAACGGCACCGTACTTGAAGCAAACGCCGCCGCCGCGACGTTGCTTGGCATTGATCGCAGGGATCTCACCCATAGCATGTTGACGGAGTTTGTTGCTTCGGAAGCCCAGGATGATTTTCATGCCCACTTGTTGGCAGCTGCCGACACCGATGATCGGCAGATATGGGAACTGCCAATGCACAAAGCGGACGGGTTCCCTTTGATGATCCGATTCGAGACCGTACGACAACATGGCAAACCGGGAGGTGACGAGTCCTATCACACGGCCTTGATCGATATGACAGCTCAGCGTGAGGCCGAGAGTGATTTACGCGATTCGAACCGCGAACTGGACAAGCGCATCCATAACCGAACGACTGAATTGATGCAATCGATCGGAGACCTTCAGGCCGAGGTCGACCGCCGCCGAAAGTTGGAAGAAAGGCTGCGCCACGAAGTGGAAATCACAACTGCCCTGATCGAGACAACGCAGGCGATCGTGCTGTTGCTCGACCACGAGGGCAAAATCGTTCAGTTCAACGAGTTCATGGAGAAACTCACCGGTTACGCGCAGGAGGATGTGATAGGCAAGGACTGGTTCGAGACCTTTCTGCCGCGCGATGATCGACACAAGATTCGTGACTTGTTCAAACAGGCGATCATGGGCGAACGAACAGAAGGTAACATTAATCCCATTTTGACTAAAGATGGAGACCTCCGGCAGATTCAGTGGTATGACGCCCAACTGACCAAACCTGATGGGCATCTCGCCGGCCTTCTTTGCACGGGGCACGACATCACCGAGCGAATGCGAATGGAAGAGTCGTTGCGGATCAGCGAGGAGCGGCTTGCGCTGGCGGTCACCGTCGGTGGTATCGGAGTATTCGAGCACGATCATCTGGCGGACACAGTTCACCTTTCGGCGGAACTCGCCGCGATTCATGGCTGGGATGCCTCGGAACCTCGGGTCGCTGCATCGGAGTTTTTCGAAACGATTCACCCCGAAGACCGCGATAAGATGTCGGAGGCCAGGCGGCATTGCCACGATCCCGCCGGTGACGGCAGGATGGCGGAAACACTCCGGATTACACGGCAGGATGGGGCAATTCGATGGCTCAATGTGTGTGCCGAAACGTTTTTTGAAGGGGACGGTGCCAATCGCCAGCCTGTCCGAACGATCGGAACGGTGCACGATATAACCTCGGACGTGCAAACCAAAGAAGCATTGCACGAACGTGAAGCCCGCCTGAGCGCCGTACTCAATACCGCCCATGATGCGATCATCACAATCGACTATCGCGGTTTGATCACTGGCGTTAACACCGCAACAGAGAAGATGTTCGGATACAGCGAAGAAGAGATGCTTGAACGAAACGTCAGTATGCTCATGCCTTCGCCTTATCGCGAAGAACACGATCAATACCTCGCCAACTTCATGAAGACAGGAGAAGCCAGGATCATCGGGACCGGCCGTGAGTTGGTCGGCCAGCACAAGGATGGCTCAATCATTCCCATCGATTTGGCCGTCAGTCAGGTCGACCACTTGGGCGAGTTTACCGGAATCATCCGTGACATCAGCAATCGTAAAAATCTGGAGCGCCACCTTGCCGAAGTGCGCGCCGACGAACAGCGGAATATTGCTCAGGAATTGCATGACGGCATCGGCGGCCAGATGACTGGTGTCGGCATGCTCGCCGCCACTCTCGCTAAGAAACTCGAACGCGAGCGATCTGCCCATGCTGACAGCGCGGCTGAACTGCTCCAACACATTCGGACGGCCCACGACCAATTACGCGAAGTGTCTCGCGGCCTGATGCCTGTTCAACAGGTGTCCGGAGGGCTTGAGGCGGCATTGCTCAGCCTGGCCGAGAAATACAACAACGAATCATTCGAGTGTGTATTCGAAAGGACTGGCGACTTTGCAATGGACGACTCGATTTCTGCAAACCACCTCTATCGAATCGCTCAGGAGGCGATCAGCAACGCCATCCGCCACGGCCAAGCCACATGTATCTCCATACGCTTGGAAATGGCAAATGACCGTGCCAAACTGATTATTGAAGACAATGGCTCTGGTTTTCAGGAAATTCCCGATAGCGGCGATGGCATGGGATTGCGCACAATGAAATACCGTGCCGGCCTCATGAACGCGACGGTTCACATTAGGCCGCGAAGCCGAGGGGGGACCGTTGTTGAATGCTCCTTCCCAAATCGGCCAACAACGTCATGACAACAACACCCAACCATACCGACCGCCCGATTCAAGTCTTCATCGTAGAAGACCATCCGATCGTGCGTCATGGCATCAAGCAGTTGTTAAACGATGAGTCGGACATGGTCGTGCGCGGCGAAGCCGAACGCCTCAATGAAGCTTTGGACAAGCTTCAAACGCTACGACCGGATGTTATTCTCGTCGACCTGAGCCTTGACAGCGGCGACAGTGGCTTAGACCTGATTCAACGTGTACGCGCCCAATGGGTGGGCTTGAAGATGATTGTCATATCCACATATGACGCAGCGGTCTATGCCCCGCAGTGCATGCAGGCCGGCGCGATGGGCTACATCAACAAACACGAAGCAGTCGATCAGATTGTGGATGCTGTTCGATCGGTCTGTAACGGCAACGTATTCTTGCCGGCGGATATTGGGGCCCAGTCGGCTGATTGGTTTGGTTAACGGTTGATCGAGCGTGAACAGATGCACGGAACCATCAAAATGAAAACGGCCAAAAAACGCGAACCATCCGATCAAGAACAAACCACGCAAATACGGGTGTTCATCGTTGACGACCACGCGGTGGTACGGCACGGCCTCACGCAGCGCCTTGATCTTGAATCGGACATGGAAGTTTGCGGCGAGGCATCTACCGCCCATGAGGCACTCAAAGAAATGAACACGACTGTGCCGGATGTTGTATTGGTCGATCTGTCATTGGACGACGGTAATGGGCTTGACTTAATCAAAGACATCAAAAGCCGTGGCGATCAGACGCGCGTGCTGGTGGTCTCCGGACACGATGAATCCGCCTACGCCGAACGCTGTGTTCGTGCCGGCGCGCACGGTTACCTGCACAAGAAAGAGGCCGTCGACGAGATCGTGGATGCCATTCGAACAGTCGCAGCGGACAACGTCTATCTCAGCGATGCCACGGCCGCCCGTACGCTTCGCCGCGTGCTCTCCGGCAAGGTTGATCCTGATGCGTCGCCGCTCGACACACTGTCCGACCGTGAGCTCCAAGTCTACGAATTGATCGGGCAGGGACTGACGGTTAACGAAATTGCCGACAAGCTGTTTCTCAGCCCCAAAACGATCGAAACCTATCGGGCTCATCTCAAGGAAAAGTTGAACCTGAAAAACAGTAACGAGTTGGCTCGCAGCGCCATGCAGTGGGTATTAGAGAACGCATGAGGTTGATAGCGTGCTCTATAGACCATCAGGAATTAACCCATAAGCCGCTCATGAGTTTCATTCATGTTTCTGCGCGGCAATTGCCTCCTATTGGAAAGGTCTTGTTTCGCCGAGGATTGCGTTGTGCAGATGATACGACGCAGGTGGTTCCGTTGCTGAGAATGACCAACAACGGCACAAAGCAAATTGCGCCAGTACGACGTCGTGGTCGGTCGCCACTCAGGTAATGTCCCCAATGACGTGTGGCCGACTGCGTTCAGGGGAAGGAGGAATGGCAAAGCGTGACCAACGGGTCGATGGATCGCCGGCAGATGCCGGTTGAAATCATCGAACCGTCGCCGACGAACCCCGAAGGCGCATGCTGAGCTGAAGAGGAGGGCCCGGCTCTAGGGCCGGGCCCTCCTCTTTTTCAGTCGCGACGATAGCCTGAATGAGCATGGGCCCTTTCAATCAATCGACAGCCACCGTTTCATCGCCACTTTATACGCATCGGGATCATTCACTTTCTCGATCGAATCATCCATGCCAGCATTAAGGCACTCTTCGGCCGTCATGCCGAGAAGTTCCGAGCGCAACCCGACAATCCGCACCGATGTATTGGAGCTTTGGATTTCCCGAATGGAACGGGCGACTTCCAATCCATTCATTCGTGGCATCAGACAATCCAGAAAGATAAGATCGAACGACCATTTCTTCACCATCGCAAGCGCCTCGTCGCCGTCTGCGGCGGTCCAGACTGAGCAGCCGTCCTGTTCCAACAAAGCGGTGAGTCCTTTGCGCAGGGTCGGACTATCATCAACGATGAGAATGCGTGTCGTCATGTCCCCTCCACGTATTAGTATCTCCTCAAAAATTGTGCTGACCTTCTCGCACGAAGGTTATCAACAAAAACACAACCCTGCGCCTCGGGATAATGACGACGCATACATGATCTTGCGAATAAATGACAGGAACGTATTTCACTCCACCATGTCTAACCGCACTGGATTGACCAACCGCACATAGTCGTTGACGAACATCCGAATTACTTCTGTGTGTGTACCACCGTTAAAGGTGATGTGCTCCTGTTTCGACAACAACGGGCTGATGTAAACCGGCATGCCATATAAGTGACCAAATGGCGGCTCGGCACCGGCTTCGCAGTCGGGAAAAAGGGTTTCCATATCCGCTTCTGTTGCAAGCTGAACGTGCGCTTTCCCAAGTGCTTTGTTCATCTTGCGAAGATCAATCTTCTCAGACGCGGCCACAACCGCCATCAGCCATCCGTCATCCGACTTCAGAATGATGGCCTTGGCGAATTCCTCAGGTGGTGTAAACGTATCAGCGGCAGTTTGTTCAGCCGTGATATCAGGTTGATGTTCCAATTGAGTGTATGGGACGTCCTGTTCCTCAAGAAACGTCGTAACACGGTTAAAGGCTGTATGCATCATCTGGCTCCTCGTGAATCGGGTGTGTGCCTGATTGGTATTGGACCACGGGGCAAACACCGGAGGCATCGGTTCATCAGCGCGCCTGTATATAGGTGAATGTCGTAGATGTGAATAGCTTTTGGATTGAAGGCAGAGAGGTAGAACCCAAACCGGGCTCATCAATCTACCCATGCTACAGTTAGCGAATCAGTCTATGAGGTCCATCGCCGCCCACGAGATGGACTACACATGCCTGTTCGTTTGCTATGAGCCGGGATAAACAGCAAAAGCCATCGAGCCGCAAACAGGTGGAGATTCCTTCTGCTCAAGACGGTGAGTTTCTTGCAACGGAGTCACGGAGTACGTTTCCGACAATACACCATCCAGTAGACCGCGGCTACGAAGCCGGCACCGCCGATGATGTTTCCGATCGTAACAGGCAAGAGGTTCGCCGTGAAAAAATCCCACCAGGTTAGCGTTGGAAACTCGTCTGGGTTTAGACCCGCCATTGTCCAGTAGGAATCACTCGCCCACTCCCTGATCGCAAGACCCGTGGGAACGAAATACATGTTTGCCACACAGTGCTCAAAACCGGCTGCGACGAACGCCGTGATGGGAAAAATGATCGCAAGAATCCGATCCGTCGTCGTGCGACAAGAATAGCACAGCCATACCGCAAGGCACACCAGTGCATTGCAGTAGATGCCGCGCGTGAGCGCCTCAATGAAAGTTAGATTGCACTTTCCATTGGCGATCTTTAGTGCGGTGGCACCCAATTGTCCGTCAGCAAATGTATGTTGAGCAGTCAGGAACATGACCCATGCCGTTGCAACCGATCCGACGAAGTTGCCGACATAGACGATCAGCCAATTCCGCATCAACCGAGAGATAGGAAGTTTGCCGCTGACGAAGGCCATGACCAGCAGATTATTCCCAGTGAACAACTCCGCTCCGGCAACGACGACGAGGATCAGGCCAAGACAGAATGTTAAGCCCGCCAACACTCGAACGACGCCCCATGGGAGAACGTCGGCAGCGCCGGTAACAGCAACAGTGGAGAAGATGGCTCCCATCGCAATAAACGCACCAGCCAACACCGCCAACAGAAAAGTAGATAGCAGGTTGAGATTTCCCTTTGCCACGCCGGCATCCTCTGCCTTGGCAGCGATTTGAGCCGGTAAGTACGCGTCGAAGATTGGAGGTCGGGTCATGTTCTGTACTCAGCTCGATTCATACGTGATAGATTTCGTTTTGACTTCATTCCAAATGATGGGCTCCCTTTCGCCACCCGCTCATCAATTCGCCATCTTCACCTTAGGTTAAATATGAATACGGGCAGGCACGCGCTTCAATTGTTGTCCCGATCCGTAGGGGATTTTCCTATAGTGATAATGCAACAATTGCCCCGATAAGCTTTACCCGCTGCATATACATGCCGGCAGAGCATCCTCTTTTTGGATTTCTGACCCGAGACCCATTCGCTCATCGCAGCGGCTTGCTAGGCTATCGCTCACGAGCCGTATTCATGGCGGCGGAGTTCCAATGCGTCTTTGGTTCCTTTTTCAATCGACATCCAGCATAAGGTGATGGAATGAATGAATTCGATCCCAAAACTCAATCTAAAGGAATCCAACCCGCCTCATTAGTTACCGAATCGGACAAGAGTTTCAACGCAGTCATTACTCGAAGAACGGATCTCACCAGGGATGCTGCGATTTTTCACGTCGCACCCACCGGTTGGAAGTTGCCCGAGTTCACACCTGGCCAATTCGCGACACTTGGATTGCCGAAAGGCGAGTCAGTGTCGACACCAAACCCTACATCAACTTCATCCTTAGAACCGTTTCCTCATGACGGTGATTCCCACAGCCACTCAAGCGGTCTCATTCGTCGCGCCTACTCCATCGCATCTCCCCCGTCGAACGACAAGTACTTGGAGTTCTACATCATTCACGTTGAGGGCGGTCAATTTACCACCCGCCTTTGGAATCTTCTCGCGGGCAATCGCCTTTGGCTCGACACGCACTTCCGTGGCCATTTCACACTGGAACATGTTGAGCCGTCCTCTGATCTGCTGCTAGTTGCGACCGGCACTGGTATTGCGCCTTACATGTCAATGCTTCGTGAGTATCGAACTCGCCACCGCTGGCGCCGCGCGGCGGTCATACATGGCGTACGATTCGAAGCAGACCTGGCTTATCGAGCGGAACTTGAGCAACTCGCGGACGACGATGATGCATTCGCTTATGTTCCCACCGTCACACGAGAGCCAGTGAACTCGAAATGGGCCGGCCGACGTGGCCGCATTCAATCGTTATTCGATGATCCTGCGGAAGCTGAGCGATTGACCGGGATTAGTTTGGACCCAACTCGTGTCAATGTCATGCTGTGTGGAAACCCCGCGATGATTCTGGATGTCCAATCGTTGTTGGAATCGCGTGGTTTTAAGGCGCACTCCCATGACGAGCCAGGCAACATTCACTTTGAACGTTACTGGTGATTCATCGACGATCTATGCTGACCTGGCCTGGTTTTCTGTTCCACTTGATGTGAGAAAAGTTCGGGGATCAACTGGAACGGCGAATACACGAGTAACCACGAACGATTGCGGGTACCAATCCGGCACCCACACGGTGAATCAAGGTGAACCTGACCGGCCTTAAACAACCCAAGAAGTGGGTTTCAACACTCCCGGCAGGATTCGAACCTGCGACCTGCGGTTTAGAAGACCGCTGCTCTATCCAACTGAGCTACGGGAGCAAAGACTTGTTTTTCAAGGATAATCGTAAATCATGGGCTTTTGGCCAACATGGCCTTGACACCCGTTTTGACACCTGATACCCTTGTATTCATGTAAAGCAGACACCCACACGCGGCAACGTGCAGGTGTCCTAACCACCAAGCAACCTGAATAGGAGGTTCGCATCATGGCTGCCAGAACAGTATCCAACTCAAAGCAACGCGGCAAGGCTGACACCCGTAAGACACCCGCGAAAAAGCAGACCCGTATGGAGCGGTTCAAGCCGCACTTACCCTACGAGGATTTCCCGCTGTTTCCTCACCAGTCGGGACGCTGGGCAAAGAAGATCAATGGCAAGCTGCACTACTACGGCAAACTGGCGGACGGCTGGGAAGCCGCACGCGATGAATACGATCGATGGCGCGAGGACGACTATGCCGGACGCGCCCGCGTGGATCGTGAGGGCACAACCATCAAGCTGGTATGTGATTCGTATCTGACGTTCAAGGAATCGCAACTTGAATCGGGCGAAATCAAACAACGCACATTTGACGAATATGAAGCCTCGGCAATTCTTGTGGCCAACGCGTTTGGAAGGCGTCGCCTGGTCGATGATCTGACGGCGGCAGACTTCGGCAAGCTGCGAGCAGAACTGGCTAAGACCCGTGGGCCACACACATTGGGCAATGAGATACAACGCATCCGTGGCATTTTCAAGTTTGCCTACGATGATGGCCTGATTGAAAAGCCTGTTCGTTATGGGCAGCAATTCAAGAAACCGGGGGCCAAGGTCATTCGTGAATCACGCAACGCGAATGGCGGCATTCAGGACTTTACTGCCGCTGAACTTCGCAAGATCATCAATAAGACAAGTGGGCCATTGAAAGCGATTGTATTGCTTGGCATCAACTGTGGGTTTGAGCCGCACGATTGCGGAGCGTTGAACCAATCGCACATCGACATGAAAGCCAAGGCGATTGACTTCCCCCGCCCTAAGACGAGCGTGGATCGGCGTTGCCCACTTTGGCCGGAAACCATCGTCGCACTGAAAGAGGCATTGGCCGACCGCCCTGCCGCCAAGGATGACACCGATAGCGATGCCGTGTTCATCACCAAGTATGGGCGACGATGGGTGCGTGGCAAAGGATTGAATGCATGTAGCGGCGAGTTGAACAAGGTGCTTGAGGAACTTGGACTCAAGGAACGCGGCAAGACTTTCCTTTCCTTTCGTCACACGTTTCGTACGCACGCCGGCGAGACTGGCGACATTGAAGCCGTGGACCGCATCATGGGCCATGAGCCGGGCCGTGGCACTTCTGCCGCCTACTACATTGGCTTAATGGATGATGAACGATTGCGAAAAGTGTCTAACCATGTTCGTAAGTGGTTGTTTGGCAAGTCCCACAAAGGCTAAACTGTAATCACGGGCATTGGGAGTAGCTACCCAATGAACAATCAATCGGGGCGGCTGTGTGCATCATCCCGCAACTGCTCCGGTTGGTTGGCCCATATCAAGGATGATGACATGTCACTAGCACGAGATAAATTCATCACACTCGCCAGCGAGTTGGGTATTCACACGCGAGACGGGCGTTTTGCCCAAGAAATCGGTGTTGCGTACGCCGATAATGAATGGCGAACACCTGATCCACCCGACGACGACCTGCTCCGCATGGCGTCGCCGCCGTTCCTCATTGAATCTGTAGATGCAATCAGGCAATGGTTTGTTTGCACACACGAGGTGGGCGATCCTGTTCCCTTGATGGTGGCGCTGGATCGAATCAACACAATTGCCCGATGGTTCGAGTTGCATGTTTCCATGGACACTGGGGCAGCCATTCGTTGTCAGTTGAAATTGATTGATATGTGCCGTACTGCAATGTCCACGGCGAGGCATTTTTGGGACACACTAAAAGTGCGGCTCAAGAACTCATCACTCGATATTGCGCACGCAGTAGAGCAAACCGAGGGAGATCATGCATGGAGTATGGAACTGTGGGAAGGTGATTTACATGGACACGTTGAAGCATTAACCAACATGCTTGACGACCTGGACGCAAACCCGGATCGGCGGTTTGTTGGAACGCGGGAAGAATACAAGGAATGCACCCACAGTCCTGACTTCGCCAGTGTTCGCTGGTATGGCGTCCACCTCACATTTAGAGCAGGCCAGCAAGCTAAAGCTGTGAACGTGCTTTGGCAGGGATGGGAGAATGGGACACCGGAAGTATCGCAAGACGAAATCAAACGTCAGATTGGCGCGGCTGATTCGTTCCGAATGGATAAGCTGTTCAAAGATTCCCCCGCTTTGGGTGTAATGATCCATCGGGAAAACCAGCTTTGGAAACTTGATAGGCCAAATAAATTGTCAGTCCCCGATTGATCCCACCTTAATCCCATGTTTTTCCCAAACACCATTGGATACTTCTGTTGTCATTGATTGACCATACAACAGGAGTGTTTCTTATGGCAACCACAGCGGCAACGAAAGTTACCCCGCCCGAATATGCGAAACGCCTAGGCGTTTCGCCTGACAAGGTAATTAGTTGGATTCGCTCTGGGCAACTCCGCGCAATGGACGGCTCAACCGTTCCTGGTGGTCGTCCGCGATATCTGATAGACGAAGCGGACATTCAGGCATTCGAGCAAAGTCGAGCGGTAACTCCGCCCAACAAGCGCATTCGTCGGCGGCAAGCACATCGCACCGTTAAAGATTTCGTTTAACCACGCCCGTGGAAGGGCGCACCGATAGCCCGCGAAGTTTGTTTGGCAGCAAGCTAAATGGGGCAAATCGGTGTAAAAACAGGACTTAATCATGGTAGCACACGACGCCAAGGATGGCGACATTTCACGCCTGGCTATCAGTCGAAAGGTCGGGCAATCATTCACAATCGGGAAGCATGTTCGCGTGCATGTCATTGAGGTAACGCCGTCCAGGCGTGTCCGCATTGGCATCGATGCGCCGCCGTGGCTTCACACCGAACGTGACGACGCGAGGGAGGTGAAGTTATGAAATGGCACGAAGATTCGTTCAATCCCACGGGCTACGAGTGGATTCAATTAGTCGGCGGGCCGTACGACGGCAAGTGCGTCAAGGTGCATATCTGTAAACAGGAATTTGAAATCCCTTCGCTCGGTCCTGTTGGACGAATGCTTGTTTATCGCCGGCGTCATTCTGGTGATGATCGGATGTTTTGCGAATTCCTTGAAATGCAAAGCTGGAAAGACGGCCCCGCCGCCGAGTTTGAGTCATGGAAACACTTTATTTGGCTGAACGCCCGTCAACTTGACGCCGAGTGGGAGGAACTGAAACGACGGGAGGACAAGCGATGACCCTACCTGCTATCGACACCGACCAGCTATACACATTCACTGATTGCATTTTCGACAAGCAAGATCGCGTTGAAGTGCGGCGTATCGGCCTTGACCAAGACGGGGATACGCGGGCTAAGTCTGCGTATTACGAATCTCCCGACGAAATGGTTGGCGACTTCTCAACAATCATTGAATGGAACGCGACCAACGACGTTTACTTTGGGGTATCACCACGGGAAACACGAGGGGCAACCGACGCCGATGTTATCGAATGCCGCACCATATTTGCCGACTTCGATAACAACACCACAGTTGACGAAGCGAGCCAACGTATCGCCGATGCCGGTTTTCCACCACCCACTGTGCTGGTTTGCTCAGGGCATGGCACCCACGCGTACTGGCGACTAGAAGATGAGATTGATACCGACACGTTCAGGCAAATGCAACAGGGCATCGCTCGTACATTGGGAAGCGACCCCAAGGTGCAAAATCCATCGCGGGTAATGCGGGTGCCTTTTACGCATCACGTTATCAAGCCTGGCCAAGCTGAGTGTTTCATTACAGACATGCATTCTGAACGCCGTTATGCGTTGGATGCGTTTGAATTCAAACCGGTAGAGCCGGACAGCGAGCCAAAGGCGTCGCGGCATACGTTCAACCGCGATGACCACCCCAACGCGTTCGAGCGATGCAGCAAGTATGTCGAAGCCATGCCGCCCGCGATCAGTGGGCAAGGTGGACACGACGCAACCTTTGAGGTGGCGTGTACGTGTTTCCGGTTCGGGTTGAGCGAACACGAAGCACGACAAATACTTGACACCTACAACCAACGATGCGAACCGCCTTGGAGTGACAGGGAATTGGAGCACAAGATTAGCGAGGCTTCGAGGGTAGTAAGTGAATCGGGCGACGTTGGCAGCATGTTGGGCAAGGATACGGGGTTCAACTGGACAAAGGCGGCAGAGTATGCCGACAGGCGAGACAGACGAGAACAAAAAGAAACGCCAGCCGATGAAACCGATGAATCCAAGGCGGACAGTGCTTCAAAGTCTAAGCCGCTATTCACGTTTCACACTGCCGCCGAGTTTGATTCACTTGACCTGAAACGTGATTACCACATCCCCGGCATTCTCGCGGCAGGACCGCCCACCGTGTTGGCCGGTTCGTTCAAGACACTGAAAACGTCAATTGGCGTTGACCTGTTGTTGTCGTTGGCGGCGGGCCGACCCTTTCTTGGTCAATACCCCGTGAACCACACCCGTGTTGCATTCATGTCTGGTGAAAGTGGCGGGTATGCATTGCAGAACCTTGCCCGGCGTGTTGCGACAGCCAAGGCAATCAACCTGGCTGATGTGGGTGATGCATTTCGTATCTGTACGACGGTTCCCAAGCTGAACGACAACGAACACCTACATGCCATGTATGAATTCATTGCTGACAACGAAATCGGCTTGTTTGCTGTCGATCCGATTTACCTGGCTATGGCCGGGTTGCGTTCTGATGACGCGGGCAACTTGTTCAAAGTTGGCGAAATGCTGGAGCCGCTAACGGCCATTGGGCGGGCGACCGGATGCACCATGATGGCCATTCACCACAACAGCCGGGGAGCCACACGCGCTAATTCAGGCGAACCGGCGGAACTGGCGGATATCGCGTGGGGTGGGTTTCCTGAATGGGCGGGGCAATGGTTGCTACTGGCGAGGCGTGAGCGGTACGACCCCGACAGCGACGGCGAGCATCGGCTATGGCTCACGGCGGGCGGCAGGGATGGACACAGCACCCTTGTCGGCGTGAACGTCACAGAGGGACGGCAGGATAGCCTTAGCGGGCGCAAATGGTTGGTTGACGTGGGGCAGGCCGCAAGCACACGCAAAGCCGCAGCAGACGCCGAGCAGCAACGCAGGGAGCAACACAAACGCGAGAAACAATACAAGCAGCTAGAAGGCGATCGGATGGCGATTATTGGATTCCTCAAATCAAATGCTGATGGCGATACCCAGAGTCGGATACGGGATCGTCTGGGGTTGAATTCTTCGCGGTTCAGTCGCGCATTCGACACCCTGATTGAGGATGGATTCGTTGTTGGATCGCAAATCACCAAGACAAATGGGCAGACTTATGAGGGCTACAAACTTGACCCGGACGCACTCGGACGCACTCGGACAAATCAGTAATTGTCCGACTGTCCGACTGACACCAGCACACACTCGGACAACCCCCCTTAAAGGGGTGTCCGAGTGGTGTGTGTGTCTGTGCATGTAAAGGTGGCTGACTGAATGATGATGAACTGGTCTGAAAACTGTCCGAGTGAAACAGGCGCGCATAAGCCAACACAGCCGCGTTCTGTGTCCGCCTGTCAGATTTTCGTACCACAGCGCGAATCTGCATCACCAACAGGAACCAATGGTTCCCAATTCACCAATGCACGGCGGTTACCCGAACCGCTGGTCCAATAATGTAACTAATTAATTAGCAAGGCTTTACGATTTACTTTTGACACCTTTTCCCGACACCCATGCACCAAACCCGCGTTTCTGCCCTCCTGTGGCGGGTTGCAGGGCTGTCGCGGGTGTCAGGCCGAGGAACGAGCAATGGACAAGCACAGAGCCACGGACGGCAACCTGAATCTTGAGCAATACCACTATCAGTTCGTGCAACGATGGCGGTGCCCTGTACCCCAATGCAACAGCGACGATCTGCGGGCAGTGAAGGGCCGCGTTCCCAATGGCGATGGCACAGACAGCAGGTGGACAGAGTGTCGAGCCTGTGGCCATCGATTCATGCTTGTGATTGAGGGTTAAGCAACCAAGCCCATCTTTACCAGCCCACGGCGAATATCTGGAATGTTCCACGATGGCAGGTGACCGCCATGAACAATGTGATCCAAGTGCCGTTGGAGCGGAAGCACGATATTGCTCCTGCCGTGCATCGCCACAGCACCCACCTCGTTCATGGCGTCTTGTGACAACGGCTCCAAGGCAATGCGACGCTCATCCATATCCTTGACGTTCGCAACCGAATTAGCCTGCTCAACCGTTAGGTGTTTCAAAGGGGAATCTATATCAAAATCCCTTCAGCGGTCATAATCTGACTTAGACAATTGTACGTGTCCATATCCTCAACTCAATGAAAAGTGAGCCGTTGAAATCCCCTGAACAAATCGCCGTGGAGACCGGCTCAGACGTTCGCGCCGTCAACGCTGCAATCGCCGTGCTTGACGAGCAAGCCGCCGTAACGCGTGCCTACAGCCTCTACGACGGTAACCAGGTGGAGCGAATCAAGCACGAGTTGACCTCCATAGCAAGTAACGACGGACTTGCACGGTATTGGAAGTAGCTACCGCCATGGGCAATCTAGGCAACCAACCCGCAGGTAAGCGCGAAGCAATGGCGATACGTCGCCAGCGTGTTCTGCAATTGCGCGTGGCGGGCAGCAGCCAGCGAAGCATTGCCGAACAGCTAGGCGTCGGCACAACCACCGTACGCAAAGACATCATGCATGAACTAGGGCAACTGGCCACAGAAACCCACGAACAGGCCGACAAGCTGCGGGTGCTACAACACCAAAGGCTGGAGCATGTTGTGGTGAAAGCTACGGAACTGCTCGACAGTGAAAACGAACACACCCGATTGAAGGCGTGTGAACAAATCCGCAAGACAGTGGAAACCATCGCCCGGCTGTACGGGCTGAACATTGAACAAGCGACCGTGAATGTGGACGCACGACAGGTTATTTATCAGGCAATACCCGATGACGGAGCACCGCGAAACAATCACAATCAAGGGGTTGCCCAAGCAACTCCAATTCATCAACTCGAAAGCGCATAGCGTGCTATTAAGTGGTGGATACGGTTGCGGCAAAACGCTATCACTCGCGTTCAAGTTGGCGATGCGAGCCAGTATTCCCGGCGCACGCGAGATCCTCGCGCGTAAATACTTCTCCACGCTCGGCAGCACGACGCTACGCACGTTGTTAGATGGCGACGGGCCAACACCGCCTATTCTTCCTGCAGGCACGTACAGGCACAACAAGACGGCCCATACCATCCGTATCAACGGCGGCGGCGAAATAATTTATGTTGGTTGCGACACGCCCGAAAAACTCGGATCAATCAATGCGTCTGGCTGTGCCATCGACGAAGCGGCAGAGCTAAGCAAGCAAGACCTGATCATGTTGCGCGGTCGATGCCGATTACAGCCCCAAAACTTGAAGCCGCAAACCTACATGGTTACCAACCCGCAGGGACCGCTACACCACCTAGCGACACACTTTGGCTTGGACGGCCACACGAAACCCGCACCCAAAACGCTCGCCATTCTGATGGCCACCAGTGAAAACTATCACTTGCCACAAGACTACGTGGACGAACTGGACCGATTGACGGGTGCAGACCGTGCGCGATTGTTTGAGGGCAAGTGGGTACAGGCTGAGGGGTTGGTTTATCCCGACTTTGATATGCACCGCATGGTCAAACACCGCAAAGGTCCGTGGGAAAAGGTGGTGGTCGGTCAGGATGCAGGGTTCAACGATCCCGACGTAATGCTGGTGGTTTGCAAGGATGCCGAAGGCAACCTGCACGTAGCCCAGGAATTCTACGAAAACCAACAAAGCATGGACAAGGTGGTTGAGGCGGCAAAGCGCATCTATAGCGAGTTTCATCCAGCCGCCTTTGCCGTAGACCCATCAGCCGCACGATTACGCGACGAGCTATACATGAACCACAGTTTGCCCGTGGTCAAGGCAGAGAACCCTATCCTTGACGGCATACGCGCCGTGCAGCGGTACATGGTGGTTGAGGGCGATGGCACGCGCCGCTTCACCATTGATCCGTCTTGTAAGAACACAATCCGCGAACTTGGTAGTTACGCATGGGCCGTACAGCGCACGGGCGAAACAAAAGACGTACCAACAGACAAGTGGAATCACGCAATGGACGCGCTGCGATATGCCGTCATGGAACTTGATGGCAGGAGTTGTTTTTGCGGCGTCGTTCCCGACGTGAATGAATACGACGATGACGAAGAGGACGGTTGGCTACCCGTTGGGCAGCGCATGGACCGCGAGGCGTTCGGGGGAGACTTTTGGCTATGAAAGTGCGCATCACCATCGAAGGCGGACGCATCGGCGGGCTAAAACGCCTACTCAAAGTGTTGTGGCGTTCGTTCGGCTGGCGATGCACAAAGCTAGAGGAACTAGACCATGAGTAAAACAGTCGCCAAGTTGAACGTGGTTTTTGAGGGTGACACAGCGCGCCTAGACCGTGCGGCAGATCGCGCGGAACGGCGCGTCCGCAAGTCGGCCAAGACGATGGGCCACGACATGAAACGTGGCGGTGACTTCACAGGCACGGCTACCAAGTCGCTGGCAGCTATCGCATCCCTGGAAATCGGATTCAAGGGTGTGTCGGGCGCAATCAAAGCAATGGAGGGCGATTGGATAAGCGCATCCAAGACGTTTACGAACCTGCCCATTGTGGGCGGTGTGGTTGGCGGTGCGGCGGATCTGTTCCATGCCATCGATGACGTGTTCTCCGATAACAGTGTCCTAGACCAGCAACGCCGACAACTGAAACTGAAAAAGGAACTACTGGAAATCAATCGCGCTATTCTGCGTGAAGAAAAGGCCATCAAACAGATTGCCACGCTTGAACGTGCGGCCAACATTGAAAGTATCCGCGACCCGTTGCAACGGCGGCGGGCCGTGGCCGGTTTACAACGTGACGATGTAATTAACAATCTACCCGGTTCCGACCGCGACGCGAAGATTAAAGCAGCGGCTACCAAGCTGTTCGATGAGCGAATCAAAACCATCGACATGGAAGTGCGTAAGGCGGCACAGGAACGACTGTCAGCGCTTACCCATACCGTCCGCGTGGCAGAACTAGAAGCGGCGGGCGACATTGAGGCGGCACAGATTGAGGGCGTCAAGTTTCGCATCGGCCAACGCATTGAAGCGGCAAAGGCAAGCGGCAGTAAGGCCGAAGTGAGCCAGCTACAACGGTTGCAGCAATTGAAAATCAACACCATACGCGAACGGTTCAAGCCAGCGCAGGTGTCTACGCGGGTCGCCCGACCGCAGGAACCAAAGTC
>JANQKH010000223.1 GCA_028281215.1 Phycisphaeraceae bacterium
CAGAAGCTGATCGGCGCGGAGAACTGATCGGTTTCGCCTTCACCGCCGTCCCTTGCTACGATGGGTTCGCATGAAACACACGCTGGCCAACCTGCTTCGCACCCTCCTGATCGCCACGGCGATCGGTTTCGGCGTGTTGGCGACTTCACCCGACGCCCAGGCCTGTCCCAACTGTAAGGATTCGATGTCAAAAGACAGTGAAATGGCCCGGCTTGGCAAAGCCTACTCCGCTTCCGTCCTGCTCATGCTCGGCGTCATGGGTTGCCTGGTCGCCGGTTTCGGCGGCGCGGCCTACTTCGTGATCAAACGATCCAACGACATGCCCACCGCTACCCCCGGTAAAGCTTCCACGCCAGACTCACATTCCGATTCGCCTGATTCATCGCCAGTGCGCGATTCATCATGATTGCCGCCTGACGCGCCCGGGGAATCAAAATAGAACAATCGATCGGTAGTCGCTCCGTCGCACCTCGCGATATCCATTCGTGTACCTCCCACTTCCGACTTCCCACTCCAAACTTCAACCTCCCTCCAGTCATTCTTTGGACTGACCGATAACGATTACACGATGACAAAGGTTAATGGCGTCAATCTGTTTCATGGGCATGGAGGCTCATTGTGCCGGTAGGTGTTTCCCCTCGCGTCAACGTCAGGACCTTGTTCCGCATGACCGTTTCGACGGCGGTCATCAAAGGCAATAAGCTGCTGCTCGTGCGCGAGGGCAAGGGGTCCGACCGCAAACAGTGGAACCTGCCCGGCGGCAAGGTCAAGCTGGGCGAGGACCTGGTTGAAGCCGCGGCGCGCGAAACATTGGAAGAGTCAGGCTGTGAAGTCGACATTCGCGGCATCACCGGCATCTACTGTTACGACACCGAAACGATCCAACGCATGCGCGTGGTGTTCACCGCGGACCTGATCGCCGGCGAACCGGCATGTGACGGCGAAGAAATCCTCGATGTCCGATGGTTCGGTTTGAACCAACTGAACAAGATGGCCAACAAGCACCTGAGCAAAGCGCCGCTGTTTCGCCGCATTCTAAAGGACCTGCGCTCGGGTGAACGCGCACCGGTCAGTTTGATTCGCCACCTCTCGACAAGTTCTGCTGTGGTTGTGTGAAAAGACAGATTGGAGCAATTGGCATCAATTTTTGTCATTTCCGCGCAGGTGGGAATCCACTGTTTCGCTTGCACCGTAAGTCAACCATGAATTCCCGCCTGCGCGGAAATGACGAGTATTTACGTAACGTGCTTATTGGCTGCAACCTGACATTATGAGCGTCAGAAGCATCCGTATCGCATCTGTTTCCTGGCATGACGCGAACGAGCCACCGATCGGATTCGTAAATCCGTTTCATGCTGCGCTGGCTGTTTCATCTCTTGACCTTACTCTCCGGATTGTTGTTGACGTTGACGTTGGTCTTGTGGTCGATCAGCGGCGATGAGATTGAGATGGTGGGCCACAACTTGCGCACCGGCGTCGCGGGAATCGTCAATCGACTAGATGGCGTCTACTTGGTCTTTGCCCCGGAAGACCGCTTGTTGTTTGGTGACGAAGCTTGGGGTCGGCTGGCTTACTATGTCGCAACGGGCGGTACCGAGGAAGTTCACGATTCGCCCGAGTTCGCGGGCATCACGTTGGCTTCGTCTCAAAACGGACGCACTTGGGTGGCTCGATTTCGATTTCCAACTCTGATCTTGCTCACGTCATGTCTGCCTGCGTTGTGGTGGTACCGAATGATCAAACGATATCGCGCCAATCGTCGTGGCCGAAAAAACCGCTGCACCTACTGCGGCTATGACTTGCGCGGCACGCTGAGCGATGTTTGTCCCGAATGCGGGCGCGCCGCCAAGCTTCCTTTGCCCCGGCCACCATTGGGCGGACCATCAAATGGCGACGCCGATACGAACTTGGACGCGCATTCAAATCGCGCGTAGGATGCACGCGAGCGAGGTGGTCCCATGGGTTTATTCAATCGATCGAACAAGCCGAAGTCGGGCGAAGGTGATGCGTCTTCTTCATCATCCGGTTCGTCATCTGCCGGCGATGCCATCGACGGTTTGAAATTCGATCAGCCGCGGTGTCGTCATTATGTGTTTGCTCATGTCGCATTGCGGAACGTGGCGTTTGAGTATCCGGTGGAGATTATTGCAGCGCTCGGGTCGGAGAAGGCCGGCGCGATGTTGGATGACCTTTGGCAGTCGGTCGACGAGGCTTGCATTGAACAGGGTGACGATCAGCATCCGGTGGACAAGAACGCGGTACAGATTCATCGCGTGCAGATCGGCGATTTTCCCACGGCCGTGATCGCGATGCCGGAGCCGATGGGGGCGACCGAGGCGCACTTTGTGGCGATCGTGTTGTGCGTGAATCCGAGAGAAGCGGGGCTGTCAAAGGAAGACATCGTCGTGCGATATTTCACGCTCGAACAGGGCGCGAAGCTGTCGGCTCAGGACGCCGACCGCAACGTACTTTGCGAATGGACGGCTGACGGCTCGCACGTCAATCTGGGCGACGGCCCACCAGCCGAATTGGCGATGTTCGTGAGCGCCGTGCGGTCGAAACTCGCCTGAACGCTCGTGCGATTGGTCGCTATACTTGCCTTTCTGCGTTTTGGTAAGGAAACCAGAAAATCAGGAAACCCGGAAATTGGGAAGGGATGCAGCGGTGGTTGTCTTCACAGGTTGAATCGGGAGTCGGCGCGGGACGGCAATTGGCCACAATCGCTGCGCTGCTTTCGGAATGCGATCACCCAAATCCCTGCCTCCTTCACAGAAAAGAAACACCCGCGAACCAAGGACCGCGCAACCCATGGCCAGCCTGAATCTCAAACTCGGCGTCAAATCCGACCCGATCGAATACCGCTACTCCTACCCCTGGTTGTTCGATCTGCTCGCCGAACTTGACGTCCGTGACCTGCAACTCGGCACATTCTTTGAACTTTACCAGTTGCCGGACGAGTTCTTCGTGCAACTGCGCGAGCAGGCGGAACAGCGCGGCATTGCGATTCGCAGTACGTTCACGGCACATCGCGAACTCGGCGGTTTTTTCCGTGATGAGCCGGGCTTCGTGGATGTCGCACGAAAAAACTTTGAACGCTACATCGAAGTCGGCGCGATCCTCGGCGCCGACAGCGTTGGCTCGAACCCCGGTGCGGTGATGCGTGATCAGATGCACCTCAAGCCGCAAGGCGTGCGCTGTTATCTCGATCACATGAAAGAACTGATGCATTTCGCACACGAGAAGGGTGTGAAGTGGTTGACAATCGAACCGATGAGTTGCCTTGCCGAGCCGCCGACGCTGCCGGAGGAGATTCGTGATTTTGCAGTCGAGTTGATGGACTATCACCAGGCGAATCCGTACAGCACGACGAACGTCGGTCACTGTGTCGACATCGCGCACGGTTACGCCGACGAAGACGGCAAGGTCGTGTATGACAACATTGAACTGCTCGAATCGACATGGCCGTATCTCTATGAACTGCACTTGAAGAACACGGACGCGATGTTCAATTCGACGTTTGGCTTCAGCGAAGCGGAGCGTGCGAAGGGCATTGTCGACGCCGGCGCGATCCGTGACCTGCTGCTGGCGAACGGTGACGCGATGCCGGTCGATACCCTGTATTGCTATCTCGAAATCGGCGGCCCCAAACTCGGCCGAGATTACTCCGACCACCAACTCGCCGACCAACTCCGCGCCTCGCTGACGTACTTACGCGAAGTGTTCCTGTCGGCGAAGGCGAGTGTGTGAATTGCGGAATGACGTCCAGTTGAAACACCAAGGATATCGAGAGGGGATGAGAGGTTTGAAAAGAGATTGGGATTGGACAAGCAGCGCCGGAGATACAATCAAAACATGACGCCTTCTCGGTGCCCTCATCCCTCCTCACTAAACTCGGTGTTCCAAACGAATACAACTCAACGCCCAAAGCAAATGAGCAAACTCACCACCCAACCCGTCCTGATCTCGCCGTCGATGATGTGTGCGGATCAGAATCGTTTTCTCGATCATGCGCAGCAACTTGAAACCGCAGGCGTTCACCTGTGGCACATGGACATCATGGACGGGCACTTTGCGCCGAATATTTCCATGGCCTTGCCGCAGTTGGAGCAGTTTCAGCCGGAAACAAAATTGCCGTTCGATGTGC
>JANQKH010000296.1 GCA_028281215.1 Phycisphaeraceae bacterium
ATCGACGGTGAACAGGGATGACTCGAACTTTTTGCCGAGCGCCTTGTCACGCATGTAGAGCGCGCCGGTCCCGCTGCCGCCGCCGTAGTCGGCGAGTGGTTTGAGGTGTTCATCGCCGAATGATTTGTAGAGTGAGGGGTAGCCGTGGTGGCCGTTCTGAATGATGTGGTGGAGTCGCACATCCCAGCCGCCGCCGTCGTTGGTGTTGTCGCGGGCGAAGAGGTTGTGATCGTAGTCGATGGCGATGTCGCAGATGTTGCGCAGGCCGCGTGCGTAGATTTCAAGGTGTCGCCCGTCGGGTCGCACGCGCGCCACGCCCCCGCCGAACAGTTGCAGTTTTTGGCCGTGTTTGGTTTCGGCTTCGATGAAACCAAAGTCGCCGACTGCAATGTATATCCAGCCGTCGAGACCCATGCGGATACCGTTGGTGGTGTGGTCGGCCCCGCGTTGCTTGTTGAATGCGGGTGTGCTTATGCCCTTGATCAATGTTTCCTGCCGGTCGGCGACGCCGTCACCGTCATCGTCATGGAAGACGCTGAAGTCCGGCGGGTGGAGTACCCATAGTTTGTTGTTTTCGAAATGCAGACCACGCGGGTTCATGACTTTGGCAAACGTTTTGATGTCGTCTGCGGTGCCGTCGCCGTCGGTGTCCACGCACCGGGCGATGTGCCCGAGACCAGGGGTTTTGCCGAGTGAGCCGTTGGGATCGACGCCGACGAACACCACGCCGTCCGCCGTGGCGGTGAGGCAGACGGGGTAGTTCACTTTCGGCGGCGCGGCGAAAATGTTGACGTCAAACTCGTTGGGCGCCTTGACGTCTTTGATGTACTTGTTTGTGTCCATGCTTCCCGGTGCGCGGACGACCTTTTCGACCATCTTCGTGCCAAGCACTTCAAATTCCCAGAAGCTGACCCACGCGCCGGGCGCCTGTTTGTGCGTGGTGATGCGCAGGTAACGTACGCCGTCAGCTTTGATTTTGTGTTGGTTCGCCGCGCCGGCTGCGCCTTGCTTCGAGCGGTCGATCAGCGTGTTCCACGTCGTTCCGTCTGTCGAGCTTTCGATGGTGTAGTGATAAGGCTTGTCGCGGAATTCCCAGTCGATGTTGACGCCGGTGATCGTTTCCGGTTTGCCGAGATCGACCTGCCACCAGTAGCCGGACTCGCCGTTGTGGGCGCACCAGCGCGTGTTGGGATCGTCATCGATGGCGTTGGTCGCGTGATGGCTGTCCTGTGTGGTCTGGGCAGTGGCTTTCTTGCCGAGCGCGAGATTTTCGCGCACGAGTTTGATCTGCTTCGGCGAGGTGTCTTTCCACTCCTTCGTGTCGAGTTTGACGTCTTTGATCGCTTCCCGGAGTTGCTTTTCATCGAGTTTACCAAGCGCCCAGAGAAACCCGCGCGCGAGGAAGTTCTGGTACGTATCCGCCGCCATCGTTTCGTTGTGATGGCCGATCGTTGTGCCGAACACTTTGCCTTTGCCATATTGGTTGGTCCAGATGCAGACTTCGTTCTTCTTTGTGTCCCGGCTCATCGCATGCGCCAGCGGCGTGGCGCTGGGCCAGACTTTGGCGATCAGGTATAGCTCACCCTTGGGTGTCTTCCACTTCTTGCCGAAACGTTTCATGATCGGATGATCAGGTTTCAGGTTGACGGCCTCGAAGGGATAGTGCGCGCCGTGTCGATGCGAGGTGACGCCGCAGAACTTGAACCATTCATCGGTGCCATCGCGGTAGCAATGCATCGCGCAATGCAACACCAGCGCAGGTACGCCTTCACGGTGCGGCTTGAGGATGCGTTGTGTCCACTTCGGATCCTTCACATGGGCGAAGCATTCGTTGTGAATGACGATGTCGTAATCCTTCGCCCAGTTTTCATCGTTGTAGACGGGGATTTTCGTGTTGGTGGTTTTGCCGCCTTGTTGCACGATGGTCCAGCGAATGTGCAACTTGGTCCGGGCACTGATGCCTTCACTGATGATCTTTTTCTGGTTGGTGTAATCGTGGCAGCATCCCCCGGTAATGAGCAGCGCGCGGATGGGTTTTTCTTTCGTACCGTCCTGTGCAAGGGTTGCAGTGGGCGCAGTGAACAGGGCGAAAAGGAGCAGGGCGACAGCAGTGAATCGGTGAAACACAGGGCATCTCCGTGTGTGGCGTGGGCATGTTATGCGGCGCATGAGCGAGGACCGCGCAGGGCGGGATGAAACATTGTAACGCAGCCAGATTCTGTATCGACGGAATTCGAGCCAGGCTGTGTCAAGCATATCTGTCCAGCGTCATCGAAACTCCGGCGCGGTAGAATCCGGCATGCGCATCCTTCCCGCCATTATCGTCACGTGTGTCGTTCTGTTCGCGGCGTTGGTCAACCCGGCCGAGGCGCGCAAGCCGAACATCATTTTCATTCTCGCCGACGACCTCGGTTACGCCGAGGTTGGCGCGTACGGTCAGAAGTGGATCAAGACGCCGCACATTGATCGCATCGCGCGCGAAGGCATCAAGTTCACACAGTTTTACGCCGGCTCGCCGGTGTGTGCGCCGTCGCGTTGCGTGTTGATGACCGGCAAGCACACCGGCCACGCTTACACACGGAACAACGGTTATCCCAGGTATCGTAAGAAAGATGCGGACAAGGGGTTGTTTCCCGGTCAACATCCGATCCCCGACAGCGAAGTGACCGTTGCCGAACTGCTCAAAGCAGAAGGTTACGCCACCTGCGGCACCGGCAAATGGGGGCTCGGTTATGAAGGATCGACCGGCGATCCGAACAAACAAGGTTTCGACCTGTTTTACGGCTTCTATTGCCAATGGCATGCGCACAATCATTACCCCCGCTTCCTTCTGCGCAACGGTGAAAAGGAAGCCCTGCCGGGCAACGACCGCACGCTTTATGGCAAAACCTACTCGCAGGATCGATTCGTCGATGTGGCGTGTGAGTTCATTCGCGAGACGGTGAAGAAAGACAAGGATCAGCCGTTTTTTGTCTACATGCCGTTCGCTGTGCCGCACCTTTCGATTCAGGTGCCGGATGAATCGCTTAAGCAATACAAGGGCAAGATTCCCGAGGCGGACTACGTGCATCGCGGCTACCTCAAACACCCGCACCCGCGCGCCGGTTATGCCGCGATGGTCACGCACATGGATGCCGGCATCGGAAAGGTCATGAAGTTAGTTGATGAACTCGGACTCGATGACGACACGATCATTCTCTTTTCGTCCGACAATGGCCCGACATTCAAGCGACTTGGGGGAGCGGACTCCGATTTCTT
>JANQKH010000306.1 GCA_028281215.1 Phycisphaeraceae bacterium
CCACCGGCAACCAGGGCAACCGTTTCTTCATCGTTCATCGCCATGCGACCGAAGGTTTCGCGAATATCTTTTGCTGAGGCCACTGGGTCTGGATTGCCGTTCGGGCCTTCCGGATTCACGTAAATCAAACCCATCTGCACAGCGCCGAGCGGTTTTTTCAGATCCCGGTCACCGCTGTAACGCTCGTCACCCAGCCATTCGCTTTCCGTGCCCCAGTTGATATCGGTTTCCGGTTCCCACACATCCGCGCGACCGCCGGCGAAACCGAACATCTTCAAGCCCATCGATTCGATCGCAACGTTGCCACTGAGGATGATGAGGTCCGCCCACGAAAGTTTGCGGCCGTATTTTTTCTTGACCGGCCAGAGCAACCGACGCGCCTTGTCGAGGCTGACGTTGTCAGGCCAACTATTGAGCGGCGCGAAACGAATCGTGCCTGACCCACCGCCACCGCGGCCATCGTGAATGCGATACGTGCCGGCGCTGTGCCACGCGAGGCGAATCATCAGCGGCCCATAGTGTCCGTAATCCGCCGGCCACCAGTCCTGTGACGTGGTCAACACTTCCGCGAGGTCTTGCTTGACTGCGGCAAGATCGAGGCTTTTGAACTCCTCCGCGTAGTTGAATCCATCGCCCATCGGGTCGGACAGTGACGAATTCTGGTGGAGAATCTGCAGATTCAACTGGTTCGGCCACCAGTCACGGTTGGAAAGGCTGCCGTTGGCGGTGTTTCGGTGGGCAGCGGGACTCATCACGGGACATTGAGCTTCGGTGGTCATGGGGGCCTCCAAGAGAAATTCACAGAATGCCCTTTTTATAGGGTGCGTACCCACGATCAGCAAGCCGCTCCTTCAAAGAACCTGGAATGACTGCGATAGCGCGACGCGATAATGAAGACCATCCGCTTGCTTAGCGCGAAATGGCAAAAGTGCCATCCTCTTCCGATCAATATGACTTTTGACACACACGCTTACGGCTTGACGCGCACGAGTTTCATGATGCGGCCGGAGACATTCCAGTCCTGCACGTAGAGATTGCCGTGCTTGTCCCAGTACGAACCATGTGTGCCGCTGAAGGCGCCTTCAACCCACTGGGATTGCGGAATGTTGTAGCTTCGACCTTTGCCCGGATTGGGGTTCTTGCCGAGCACCGCGACAATCTTGTTGTCCTTACCCAGAATGGTCAGCCAGCCGAGCAGGTCGGGCACGGCCACGTAATCGCCTTGAACGGCGGCGGAAGTGGGCATGCCCAAGCCGGTGATGACTTCACCGATGAATTTGCCGTCGAGACTGTAATGAACAAGCCGACCTTTGGGTTTGTGATTACGATCGCAAACCAACAGGCGAGGCGGATCGTATCGCGTGTCCAACGTCATGCCATGCGCGGTGTTGAATTGTTTGAGACCATTACCCCGTTCACCGAAGTGCATGAGGTATTTGCCGGTCTTGTCGAACTTGAAAATCTGGTTGGTGGCGTAACCGTTGGAGAGAAAGATATCGCCGCTGGGCGCGACGGTGATCGCCGTGGGTTTGAAGGGGAACGCTTTGCCTTCCGGCGTGAGACCCGACGCTTTGGGATAGGGTAATCGCAGGACGATCTTGCCGTTCTTGGTGTTGAACTTGATGCCCTCGGCGTTGGCGTTTCGGGCGCCGTAGATAAATTCATTCTCACCTTCCGCGCGGATTTCCATGTCATGCAGGTTTGAGTAATCCTTGCCGAGAAACTCCTGAACAACCTTCCCGTCCGGCGTGAAGACAACAACGCCTTTGCCGGCACTGGTATAGATACGCCCGGCCTTGTCGATGACCACCGCCCCATGTGTCGGACCCAGCGCCGACTTGCCGTTGGGCAGCAAACCCCAACCGGGCACCGTATCGAATGTCATCACGTCTTTGCCCATTCTCACCGGTTTCACCGCGTCGGCTGCATCAACCGCTTGAACCAGGCAGACTGCAAAAACGACGGCAAACGTGGTGAGACAACGAATCATGATGCAAACTCCTTGGCACGGGCTTAATATTCAAACGAGAAAGAAAGGGGGATTGTACCGCACGGCATCATTTGCCATCAGCAGCCGGCGGAATCCGAACCGGACCGGTCAAACGCAACGACTCGACAAACCGCTTACGATGGCCGTGCCACAGGTCAGTCGCGGGGATGTTCACGGTCAGTTGCAGCATTTGATCACCGACGACGAACCACAATTCCTGGCGGTATTCCTTTTTCAGATCCTGAAAGCCGGAGCCGAATCCCTGATGTCCGTCAACGACAACATCGAGGTTATCCGGCTTGATGCCGCCCTCCAAGGGCAACGAATTGAATGCTGAGACAAAGCTGTCACGCAAGGTGACACCCTCCGGCGGCGTCAGGTCGTCCGCGGCCTTGTAAATCTGAATACTCAAATATGTGAATCCCTCGCCATACCAACTGACCGCGGCGAGTTGATCGCCCGTGGCCCGCGTCTCAAATGAATCGTTGGGGAACGCGACGCTGAATGTCCCGTCTGGTGAATCGAAGGTGACCCATTCGGTATGGGGTTTCACTTCGGTGTTGGAACCGCCGCCACAACCAATTGCGACAAACAGGAACATTGTCAAACAACCGGTGGCAACCGCAATCATTTTCCGATCGCGCACAACAGCAAAACTGGTTTGCGGACGAATCTTCCGGTTCATTCTGTTACTCCCGACATTGATGACAAGGTGTTGAGCAACGGTGTGACGCTGCCGGCCCGGCGTTACTTGTTGGTTTTCTTCGCCACATGATAAACAAAGACACCACCCCGTGGGTGAAACGACATGCTGAACACTCGCACAACTGCATCGGAGAACGGCCGATCGATCAGTTGGTATGTTTAGCTTGCTCAATCAGCACCCAGTTCAGGGCAATCATTGGATCAAAGACCGGCGTCTGCGAATGAGAGTCACCATCCCCATCAGTCCGAGCATCGCTGTCGCTGGCTCCGGCACCACGATTTGAATGGTCATGCCTTGCAAGCCGAACTCTGCGCCGGGGGCGATGGTCTCAAACAGCACGGGTGTGCCTGCTTCGACATAGATGGGCACGGCCGGCGTGAACACGTCCGTCGTGCCGTTGAAACCGGCAACACTGGTAAACAGGTCAATGGTGAAAGCGCCGGCGGTGACACGACCGACTTCCGTGCCGACGAGGCCTTGCAGGTCGATTTCGAGGATCTGAATGTCCTGATCGAAGCCGATGGCAAGCGTCTCAGCGGCGTCGAACTGGATGTCGTCGGGGATGTCCACGAAGCCGGGGAAGTTGGTAGAGTCAACGCCGAAGGAATCGGCGTTGGCGAGCAGGCCGTCACTATTAAGGTTGGTGCCGGTTGGCGTGGCGGTGACCATAAGCGAGCCGACCACGAACGGCGCACCGGTTTCAAGCGTTTCGCCAGCCGTGCCGTCGCTTGGACCGGCGGGCGATGGATCACGAAAGTCGAGCACCAACGCGGCGGACGCATGGGCTGCGAGGATCATCGAAAGGGCGATTGCGACTGCCAGCGAACGTGTCATGGAAACTCTCCTTCGCAAACGACCATCCGTGATCACGCATGGTCATACGTGCGAATCAGATTACCCATTTTGGATTGCGGCTTCAAGGGAGAGGCGAGCCAAGGCGATGGCTGTTATTCATATCGGATCGCTCGTTTCAATAACTCACATGTGGCGTCACGATTCGATGAGCAGTCGCAAGAGCATATCGGTCAGCGGCAAACCGGAACGTTCTTCAAAGCCGAGAAACATCGGGCTGGGATTGGCCTCAAAGTAGAAATATCGCCCGTCCGGTGTACGCCGCAAGTCGATGCCGGTCCAGATCAGATGAAGTGATCGGGCGATACGAACGCATGCTTCAGTGACTTCTGCGGGCAGACGGACGGGGATAATGCACGGGTCGTTGTCATCGCGAAAGTCGAGGTGATTGGTCTGAATCTCACACGCTTCGACTTGTTCATCAGCGACAAAGACGCGGATATCCGTGCCTACGATGCGCTGCTGGATGGTCACCGGTGCGAAGCGCAGGTTGTCCATGTGTTCGTCGGTCAAGTGCTCAGCGTGTAGCGGCTGGGTGTGCGCGCCGCCCTGCACAGGTTTGAAGATACAGTCATCATGGTCCGCCACAAACTGTCGAATGGCTTGTGGGTCGTTCGACCAGAGCGTTCGCGGTACGGCAAGCGAAGCCGGCAGTTCCAGCGCGGCGACCTGTTGCAGCGCGGCGGGCTTGGTCTGATGCAACCGATACGCGTCAAAGCCGTTTACCCATCGGCAGGGCAGCCGGAGGAACATCGACTCAACCAACGACCGGGCATCATTCGTAGCAATGAAGGCTTGGTCGGCATTGGGGAGTGTGGTCGCCGCCACGCCGGTGTATTGCCGCCAATACACGCTGGTGATTTGCGACATGGGCAGTTCAATGTGGTCCGTGATGGTGATGCTACCGTCGCCTTGCACATCGCACGACAGACGTAGGTCAACGGGAAAGCGCGCGGTGTCGGCGAAGTGACCAGCACAGCCTTCGGCTTCCAGCGCGGCGTGGATGTGCCGGGCGTGCTGGTCTTCGGGATCGGCGAGGATCAGAACGTGGGACACGGATGCACTATGTCAACCTTCCTCGCCGACCGCAAGCGTGGTGATGCGGCCGGGCGGCCGACCGGGTGCGGGTTTGACCGGCGGCATCTTCTTCAGTTCGTCGGCCGCTTTCTTGCCTGTTTCGGTGTCGCCGTAGGAACGGACGATGATTTGCAGGAGCCGCTGTTTGTCGGCAGGCTTTTTGGCTTTGGCGACCGAGGCGTAAATCTGTCGCGCGGACGCTTCACGCCAGGCTGCTTTGTAGCCTTTCTTCTCACGCAACTTCTTGTGATACGTGACCGCCTGCTTGCGAGCATCGACGGTATAGAGCCGTTCAACGATTCGCACCTTTTCAACGGCGGTCAGTATGTCTTCCTTCTTGACGGCGGCTTTCGCTTCGTCGAGGACGGACAACGCCTTTTTGTTCAGCGCGGCTTTGGCGTCGGCGATGGGCTTGGCGTGCTTGGCTTTTTCCGGATGGTGCACCATCTGCGTCAGCGTCGTGTTGGCGTGCAACAGTTCATCTTTTGTCATCTGTGCATCGAACTCTTTCTTGAGCGCCTCGAACTTCGGCGGGGCAGGTCGTCTGCCGCCTTCTTCGCCAACGGCCTTGGTGGTAACACGACCGCCTTCCTCACCAATCGCCTGTGTGGTAATGCGGCCGCCTTCTTCACCGACTGCACCGGTGGTCGCACGCGGGCCGCCTTCCTCGCCAAGCCGACGAGTCGAAGGCTTGGGCGGTTGCGGTTTCGGGGTATTGTCCTTTGGGGGGTTGGACGACGAGCCACCGTCGGCATCGCTTGCCGCTTCGGTGATCGCGGACAACCCAATCACGGTCGCTCCGGCAGTGACGGTCTGCCTGATCATCCGCCTTCGTGTGGTGGTTTCGTCGGAACCGGCGGCAGGGTTGGGAAGAATCACTTCAAAGGGGTGTTTCATGACTTGGTCCTTGATCTGAGCGATGCACGAGACGGTCGATATCACTTAATGGACGCGTGAGAAAGTCGGTGGTTCCATGGCTCAACTGAGGCCTATCTTAGCGAATCGGTCCGGCATTCTGTGGGCTAGCTCGGTGCCCGAAGTGCCAATCTCCTATGTTTTGAGCTTATGTCTTGACATGAATAGTACGAATACGGATAATAAGTGTATGGATTGGCTGCATCGAACGCTTCGCGTTTCCCGCCTTGACCGTCAGGTCGACCGCAGCCATCGCCGCCATGGGCCTTGGCCGTTTCCTTCCTCTTCCACCCCCCGGAGTCGCCCCATGATCAATCTCACGCGCGTCGCAACGGTTCTTTGTCTGGCTGCACTCGCCTTGGCATCCAGCCCGGCGTTCGGTCAGCTTTCCAAGGAACAGTTGGAGAAAGTCCGAGCACAACGCACCAAGGGCATCACCTATGCCGGCATCGGATCGGCCAAGTCACCAACCCGGCACCTGCATTCGACCCTGATTGATCCGGTCACTATCGAAAACGCATCGGCTCGTGACGCCTTCAAGTGGTGGTCGACTTCGACCGGCATTCCGGTGGTGCTCAGTTGGCGGGCCATGGAAAACGCCGGCATCGATCCCGACACGCTGATCAACATCAAACTGCGCAACGCGCCGGCGAGCGTCGTGCTCAGCCTGATGATGCAGCAGTTGAGCGATGACATTCCGCTGATGTACGAAACCACCCCGTACTACATTCGCATCATCACGCTGGAACAGGCGCGCAAGGAAACGACGGTGCGCGTGTACGACATCAAAGACCTGATCAAGACCATTCCTTCGTTTGAAAGCCCG
>JANQKH010000418.1 GCA_028281215.1 Phycisphaeraceae bacterium
AGGACGCCGGCCAGATCAAAAAGCAATACCCCGAAGACACGTTTCCGGGTCACGCCGCCTGGAACGACTGGCCTTGGAAACTGCACCGCATCGCAGGCAAGAACGGCAAGGTGAAGGTTGAACTTTACGACCTCGCCAAAGACCCGATGGAAAAAAACAATGTCGCCGACTCGAACGCCAACCGGACTAGAAAGATGCGCGGCGAACTGGAAGATTGGCTCGAATCCGTGACGCGAAGCCTGAACGGCAAGGATTACAAGTGAAACCCCCTGCTGTGCCGGTCAACCCTAAAATACACGTATGACCCACGCGGCGAAACCATCCCGAAGCAGACGATGGCTTCGTCGCCTTTCGCTCGCGCTGTTGGTGCTCTTCATCGCCGGGCTGTTGTTTTACAACCTGTTTGTGCCGACGATTGCTCGGAATGTAGCCGCCGGCATTTTGGAGGACATGGGATTCACCGATGTCGAACTCGATGTGCACGCGGTGTCGACGACCGGTTTGTACGCGAGCAATTTGCGCGAGGGCTCGCAACAGTTTCGCGTCGGCGCCATCGGGGTGAACTATCAACTGGGCGACCTGCTCGGCGGACAGGTCGAGACGATCACGCTGATCGGGGTCGAGTGGGAAATGCAGGTGCGCGACGGCCAGATCACCATCGCGCCGTTCGACGCCCTCCCGCAATCGGAAAGCGATGAACCCGCCGACGAGTTGCCCTTCCGAACGATCCGGCTGAAATCTTCAATCGTCGGCATCGACTGGGATGGCTACAAACTCCGCGCGCCGGTTGACGCGACGATCACCAGCGAAGGCATGAATCATTTTTCGGTCGACATGACGGTCGATGTGATGGGCACGCCGTTGCATGTTGCGGGGTTGCTCAAACCATACACGGATGACAAGGGCGTCGAGCATTTGCATCTGGAGGCCGACATCGATTTCCTCAAGCGACCGATGCGGGCGCTGGGGCGGATCAGCCCGGCGGACGAGAAGGTGGACCTGGTCGTTCAGGACGCCGAGCAATTGCCCGATGCGATGTATGACCAGATGGTCAAGCGAAGGTTTATCGATGGGCACAAGTTGATCGTGCCGGTTGATCATGTTCGTGTCGGGCTGACGTTTCATCACACGCCGAAGGGACGAACGGTCGGCGTCGCCGCGTCGTTTCAACAGACCGATGCGGCATGGCCATGGCCGGTGGGCGGTGAGAGGTTGTCGGCGGGAAAGGTCAGCGGCGCGGTCCATGCGACCGTCGATCAGAACATGACGATCACGCAAATGGGGCTTAACGCAGGCGCGCACCATGCGAAGTGGAAAGACCTGCACCTGAAAAACGGGCGCGTCGGTTTCAGTCACACCGAACGCGGCACGATGGCCTCGTGTGACGTCTTCGGCGAAGACTGGGACTCGCGCTTGAATCTGACCAGCAAGGCCCCCCTTCAACAACTGCTGGCCGACGATGAAAAACTGACCGTTCAGGCCGACTGGAAAATGTCCGGCCGACTGCCCGCGTGGATCACACAGCAAGCGGCGGCGCTTGGATTGACCATCGATCAACATGAAGACGCCTCGTTCGCGGCGCTGGTCAACGCTCAGCGGCCGGCACATGAACCGGACGACGCAGGCAAAGCGAAGTGGCGCATCTGGACAGACGAGGTTGTCCTCAAGTTGCAGAACACCGACCTTCGCGCCAGCGATGCGAGTTGGGCGATGCAAGGCGTGCAAGGCACCTTGTGGGCCGTCGCGGAATGGACACCGGACAAACTGGCGGTGAGGCTGCACCCGGATTCGCATCTGGGTTTTACCGGCGCGGACATCGGGAAAGACCAGGCCGTGCGCATCAAGGGCAATGAACTGGCGCCGCGGCGATTGACATGGGGGCCGCCGCGCCGAGGTTTTCGGCCGGGTGTGCGACCGGGTGTTCGCCCTGTTGTTCGACCCGACCCGCAACCCGATCCAGTTCACCCCGCCATCGTCCCGCTTGGTCAACCCGGCAACGTCCACGGCGCAGGCGCACAGCCGCGTCAATTTGCATTCCCCTTGCGCGACCACGAAGTGACCGGCGAGTGGACGGTTGACCTGACCGACGGCCGATCCCGCGCGCGATTCCTCATCGCCATGCAACAACCCCTGCACGTGCAGAGCGACGACCTCGCCGCCACGCTCAACGACCTGCGCGTGACCGGCACGTTCAACACCGTTACGGCAGACGCAGACAACCCGGACAAGGATGGCCATGCGGACAACCCAAACAACGCAGACAACGCAAGCAACAAAGGCCTGCAATTGAACCTCGCCTTCGAGCAATCCAACATCAAGCTGGAAGAACACGCACTCACACTCGGCAACGTCTCGGCGTCCTTGCCTTTCGCGCTGCACGGCCCAAATAACGCCGACCCCGCCGCGCAACTCGATGGCAAAGCAAAGGCCGAAGCCAAAGCTGACACATCCCCACCCGGCAAGTTCACCATCGACGGCATCACCTTCCGCGATCAATCGCTGCCCGCGATCACCGGACACGCGCACTACACCGCCGGCCACCTCCGGGCCGCTGCCCAATGGCGACCGCTCACCCACGCACAACGTCAAGTCGACGCCCACATCGATCTGACCGGTCGCGACCCGGTCGGCGTCGTTCACTTGAAAGCACCGACCTTCGCCTGGGCCGACGACGACCGCGCGCTTGCGCGAGCTTTGTTGCCGCATGCCTCCGACCTGAAACTGAATGGCTCGTTCGCGATCGACGGCCGCATCGACTACGCACGCGGCGAAGTCCAACCCGACATCCGCCTCACCGCCTCCGACGTCTCGGTCGAAAGCCGTACCTTCGATCTGGCCGCGCGCGGCGTCAGTGGCAGCGTCACTGTCAACGGTTTCGCGCCCCTGTCCACGCCCGGCCGACAAACCCTCACTGTCGGTCAACTGAGCATCGGCAAGCTCGACCTGAACGACGGCACGACCGCATTTCGCATCGAGAACCCCGACTCCATTTTCATCGAGCGCGCCAAACTGTCGTGGGGCGAAAAAGGCACGTTCTACGTCCACGCCTTTCGCCTTCAACCCAGCCTGCCGGAATACGATGTCGAAGTGTTCGTCGAAAACCTTGAACTCGACGACTGGATCGAACTGCTGTCGGTCAAACGCGTGACCGGTTCAGGCCGGCTCTACGGCCGCGTGCCCATCGCCATCAAACCCAAAGCCGCGAACAAAGTCGCCGTCGGCCGCGGCATCCTCTACGTCATTCCCGAACCGGGCAAACCGGACAACGGCACCGGCCCGTCGCGCGCCAACGTCCTGCAATTTCACGATTCCGATCTACTGCGGCAAATGCTCATCGCCTCCGAACCCCGCTTCGGTACCGACCCGAAGTTCAAAGAAGCGCTGGAAAACATCGTCCAGGCGTTGCAGGATTTCAAGTACGACCGGCTCACCTTTGACTTCATCCCCCGACCAGAACATGACGACCTGCAACTTCGTATCATTACCAACGGACGCGGGTTTGACCGACCGGGCATCAAGGGGATTCCCATCGGCAACCTCACCGTGAACCTGAACATCGGCAACGAAGTCATCAAACGCGCTTTGATCCTCCAACGTGGCAGTGAAGACGCCATCGATGACAACCTGAGCGACTTCTTCAAGCCCTGACCGACATGACCGACATGACTGAAAGGCCCCACGTGAACAAGCTCCTGCTCATTCTCCCTATTCTGGCCTGGTGCCTGTTCATCCTCGGCTGCGTGCCCAAGGAATCGGAACACAAAGTCGTGGCCGACACCAAACACCAGATCGAAATCAAACCGATCCACATCACCGTGGACGTCAACATCAAAGTCGACAAGCAACTCGACAACTTCTTTGATTTCGAGGATACCGCCGGCGGGTAAAACACCTCGCCATTGGACGGCTCTGAATGACACTGGCTGACCTGCATGCAAGCTTTGCAACACCCGTTCGACAATAGATCGGAAACACCATGATGAAACGATCCACAATTCTGACGTACTCCCTGCTCGCGACATTGCTGCTTGGTGTTTTGCAGGCGGCGCCCGCGCACGCCGATGAACTGGACGATCTGAAAGCCAGTTTCAAAGCGCGGTATCCGAAGCTTCAAGCGCTGATCCAGGCCGGCAAAGTCGGCGAAACTTACCTGGGCACGGTCGAGGCGGTCAAGGGCGGTTCCCTGGACGGCGACGCGTCGGGCATCGTCTCGGCGGAGAACGCCGACCGCGCCAAACTCTACGCCATCATCGCCAAGCAACAGAACACCACCCCGCAACTCGTCGCCGCCCGCAACGCGATGCGCGAATTCTCCAACGCCAAGAGCGGCGAATGGCTCAAATACAAAGATGGGTGGAAACAAAAGTAGTGCGCTGCGCGTGCACGTTTCCGTCATTCCCGCGCAGGCGGGAATCCATAGCCAATCCCAAAGCATGGCTTCCAGCCTCCGCGGAAATAACCGCGGGGCAACAAACAAAAAACAACCGCCGTCGCCCACATCACCACGCATTTTTACTCCACCCGCGATTGCGATATCATGCATCCATTCCACCGGCCGGGGTGTGACTGTCATCCGTTCAACGCAACCGCCAACATCAGAAATTCAGAGAGGATTCGGTATGGCCAACTCCAAAGACGACAATCTGTTGAATGATGCGATTCCCATCGACGAACTCGAGATCATCGAAGACGACAATTCCAGTGAAGACCCCCTGCTTCAGGATGCAATCTCCATCGATGAACTGGAAGTCGTCGAAGACGAACCGCAAGAGGTCACGCCTGTCCGCAAAGCAGCCGAGATGGAGGAAATCGAACTGGCCGATGACGACGACTCCGGCGAGAAGGCCGAAATCGTCACCTTCGAGAAAGGCCGCAAAGAAGACGACGCCCAGCGATGGAACCGCACCCCGGACCCGGAATCCCACAGCGCGATTCGCTGCCGATCATTCGTCGCCAAGCTGCGGATCGACGCCGTCGAGCACATGGACGAACAGATCAACGAATGGCTCGACGCGCATCCTGAATACACCATCAAACACGTGGTCAGCACCATCGGCGTGCTCAAAGGCAAAGAAAAAGAAGACGCCCTGTTCGTCAGCGTCTTTGTCTGATCGAATCCACAATACACCGCCACACCGCCATGCCTGCGGTCACGGGTGCGCATACGATCGTCGCGGAAACTCTCCGCGTATGTCGTATAAAACTAAGCAGCCCGAAGCACAAGCAAGGGAATTTTTTATTGTTTGTGCCTTGTCGTTTGTGTCCTCTGCTTCATACCACCGGCAGTTGGCTGCCTGTGCAATCACCGCCCGACCTGAACACTGGCAGACAAGCTGCCTGTAGCGCCAATCGCGGCTTACCGGCCCTATGCAATCGCGCCAGCTTTTCAACACCACCATTCCTCCACGGATTCAACCATGAAAACCTTCGCAGCGACCTGGACCGCGGCCATTGTGTTGATATTGATATTCACAGCCGCAACCCAAGCCGACAAGCGACCCAACTTTGTCATCATCATGGCTGATGACCTCGGCTACGGTGACATCGGCTGCTACGGCAACCCGCACATCGCCACGCCCGCCCTGGACAAGTTGGCCGAGCAAGGCATGCGCTTCACCGACTTTCATTCCAGCGGCGCGGTGTGCAGTCCGACGCGGGCCGGTCTAATGACCGGGCGTTACCAGCAGCGCGCCGGTGTTCCAGGCGTGATTGTCGCCGACCCGAAGCGGCCGCCGCATCCGCACGGTTTGCAGGATCGCGAGCGCACGTTGGCGGAGGTCTTCACCGGCGCCGGTTACGAGACCGCCATCTTCGGCAAGTGG
>JANQKH010000454.1 GCA_028281215.1 Phycisphaeraceae bacterium
GAGGCGAAGAGGTTTCGTTGTCGCTGCATTCGGAAGGAGACTACATGAACCGAAATCGCCCTTTCATTGAAGTACGGTTGGAGGGGAGCCGTCAAATCGGCGCATGAAGAAAGCGGGGCGATGGGGGTCGCTCCGCTTTGGATTGGTTGGATTGAGATCGCGCGGGTCGCTCAGCCTTTGGGCTTGGACGCAGCGGCCATTTTTTCGGCGTTGGCCTTGGCGTTGGCGGCCTTGCGCGCCAGGCGCGCTTTGATCGCTTCGCGTGATCGTGATTTGCCGAACGTGCCGCGAACCCGTTTGCCGCGGCTGGTACGCATGTCACCCTTGCCCATGGCGAGGTCTCCGTGAGGGATTCACATCAATCAGTACGCCCACTGCCGGTGGACCGAGTCAGGTAGTGTAGCAACTTAGTCGGAAATGTCACGTCGGTGGTTATGCGATGTGATGGTTGAGGGCAATTAGTTTGGCGGGCAATCGCGGATCGTTGTTCCGTTCGGGCAATAACGGCGATCTGCGATCGCCCGCTAGACGGCAACCACGGCGCACACCATATTGCAGTTTTGTTATTTCAATTCTCTCCCCATCAATTCCAAATACGCCTGCGTCCCTTGTTCGATCAGTGCCGTTTCCACGTATTCATCCTTCGTGTGCGCGGGGTAGGGGCTACCCGGGCCCCAGACCACGACCGGCATTCCCGCGGCGCACAGGTCGCCGGCGTGGGTGGCGAACGGTGCTCCGACACCTGCCTCGGGCAGACTGCGATTTTTCAGAATCGCCTGGATGTGCGGCAGAATCCCCTCACTCGCTGTTTCCTCCAACGGCGGAGCTTCGCGATGAGCCACAAGGTCCAGCGTCAGGTCGCTGTCGGATTTGCGGATGTGATCAAGCATTTTGTTGAGCGTCTCAGTTTCCTTTTCGGCTGATTCGCCGGGCACGAGTCGACGATCGATTTCAATTGAGCACCGCTCGGGGATGATGTTCACCTGCGAGCCGCCTTCGATCATCGTGATCGAGCAGACGCCTTTGCCGGTCAGCGGATGTTCGCTGAGCAGTCGGCGGATGTACGCCTGTTCGATCATGGTCATCGCTTTGATCATCAGGGTGATGGCGGACTTGCCGAGGAATGGCGCTGCGGAGTGGGCGGCCACACCGCGCGCGGTCAGTGTCCAGCGCACCAGACCGTTGTGTGCAATGACGGGCGTGAGCATGGTTGGCTCGCCGACGATAACACCGACGGGGTTGAGGTCGAGCCGCGCTGTATGGTCTTCGATGAACGACGTGATGCCGGTCATGTTCATTTCTTCGTCGACGCTGAAGAGTAGGGCGATGCGGTTGGGCCGATCATCGAGCGCGGCGTATTGCTTGAGCGCCCAGAGCATGGCGGCGCCGGTGCCCTTGGTGTCGCATGCGCCGCGGCCGAACAACTTGCCGTCGCACACGTCGCCGGCGAATGGATCGATGGTCATGCCGTCGACGGCCACGGTGTCGACATGGCTGTCAAACAACAAGCAGGGTGCGTCGAGTTCGGTCGCTTCCACGATAATGAGCAGTTGAGCTGCGGCGTCGGAGTGGTTTTTCAACGGCAACCGCTGCGTCGCCATACCCCAACTTTTGGCGAGCGATTCAAGCCACGCGAGCAGGTCGGCCTCGGCGTCCGCCCGACCGGAGATGTGGGCGTTGACGGTGTTGTGGGCGACCATGTCTTGAAGCAGTTTGATGACTGTTGTGGGTTCTGGAAGCTGTGCCTCCATCGTGCGATCTCCATGCGAAAAGGGTCAGTGTAATGTTTAGCGGGCAATCGGAGATCGCCACTTCGAATGGAAACGCGGGTCGTCGGCACGGCGATCTGCGATCGCCCGCTAAATGATGATGTCGAGCACCACCGCACACCATGCGATTCCATCGGAAAGTTGCAGCGAGTCTATAAACCATTACAATTCCCCGTCTTTCCGCCACTTTGGGCAGTCGGGCTCGTTCCTGCCGGCCCCGACGCCTCCCGCACCGACCATGGAATGGGACGCATTCGGCGGAAACGGCCCCCGAAACAGTGCAGTGGCAACCTCCATCAGGGCGTGCGACACGCCACGGGCCGCGATTGGTGCCGCTGCGACTGCCCAAACCAACGTCGAACTCAATCACAGGAATCGAACCATGGCCAAGAAGAAGATCAAGAAAACATCGTCCGCCAAGAAGTTCACCGACAAAACCAAAATGGTGTACTACTTCGGCAAGACCAAGACCGACGGCAACGCCACGCAGAAGGAACTGCTCGGCGGTAAAGGGGCCAACCCCCCCGACATGACCAGCATCGGCCTGCCCGTGCCCGCCGGCTTCACCTGCACGACCGAGTGCTGCGACCAGTACTACAAGCAGGGCCGCAAGCTTCCCAAGGGTTTGATGGATCAGGTCAACCGAGCGGTCAAGACGCTTGAAAAGGAAAACGGCAAAAAGTTCGGCGACGTCAAGAACCCGCTGCTTGTCTCCGTGCGTTCCGGCGCCGCCCAGTCGATGCCCGGCATGATGGACACAGTGCTTAACCTCGGGTTGACCGATGAGTCGGTCGTCGGCCTCGCCAACGCGACCGACAACGAACGTTTTGCCTACGACGCCTACCGCCGCCTGCTCAACATGTACGGCGACGTGGTCATGGGCGTGGACCACCACGCGTTCGAAGCCGAGTTTGACAAGGTCAAAAAGAAGCAGGGCGTGACGCTTGACACCGATGTCGATGCGGCCGGCCTGATTGAACTGTGCGGCCTGTACAAAAAGGTCATTAAGAAGCACACCGGCAAAGACTTCCCGCAGGATCCCATGAAGCAGTTGGAAATGGGCATCACCGCCGTGTTCTCTTCATGGATGGTGCCGCGCGCGATTCGCTACCGCCAGATCAATGAAATGACCGGCCTGCTCGGTACGGCTGTCAACGTCCAGACGATGGTCTACGGCAACATGGGTGATGACTGCGGCACGGGCGTCGCCTTCACGCGTGACCCCTCGACCGGTCAGAACAAGTTCTACGGCGAGTTCCTCATCAACGCGCAGGGCGAAGACGTGGTGGCCGGCATCCGTACACCGGAGCCTGTCGCGAAGATGCCCACCAAGTGGAAAGCCAAGAGCGATAAGAACATCGGCAAGAAGATTCACGCCGAGTTGATGAACATCAAGAAGGTTCTCGAAAAGCACTACAAGGACGTGCAGGACATCGAGTTCACCATCGAAGCCGGCAAGTTCTTCATGTTGCAGACGCGTACCGGCAAACGAACCGGCGCCGCTGCGGTGAAGATCGCCTGCGACATGGTCAAGGAAAAACTGATCGACGAGAAGACCGCCGTCAAGCGCATCCCCGCCGGCGACCTGACGCAACTTTTGTTGCCGTCTTTCGACCCGGCCGCAAAGAAGAAGGCTTCCGCGTTGACCGTGGGCCTGCCCGCTTCACCGGGTGCCGCGTTCGGCAAGCTGGCTTTCACGGCTGAAGAAGCCGTGGAACGCACGCACGCCGGCGAGAAAGTCATCCTCGTCCGAAAAGAAACCAGCCCGGAAGACGTGGACGGCATGCACAGTGCCGCCGGCATCCTCACCTCGACCGGTGGCATGACCTCGCACGCGGCCGTCGTGGCTCGTGGCTGGGGTAAGTGCTGCGTTGCTGGTGCCGGTGAAGTTCAGATCGACGAAAAAGGCAAGAAGATCACCGTTGGCGGTAAGAAGTTCACCGCGAAAGATGTCATCTCCATCGATGGCAGCACGGGTGAAGTCTTCGCCGGCCAGATGGGCACGATCGCTCCGAAACTGTCCGGCGACTTCGCCACGGTCATGAAGTGGGCGGACAAGTACCGCACGCTCAAGGTTCGCACGAACGCAGACAGCCCGGCCGACTCGAAGCGTGCCCGCGACTTCGGCGCTGAAGGGATTGGTTTGTGCCGAACGGAACACATGTTCTTCGAAGGCGACCGCATTCTCGCGATGCGTGAGATGATCATCGCGGAAACCAAGAGCGCTCGCGAAGCTGCCCTCAAGAAATTGTTGCCTTACCAGCGCAAAGACTTCGAAGGCATCTTCAAGGCGATGAACGGCCTGCCCGTGACGGTTCGTCTGCTCGACCCGCCACTTCACGAGTTCCTCCCGCACGACGCGAAGGGCCAGTCGGAAGTTGCCAAAGCGCTTGGCGTCAAACCCGCGTTGATCAAGTCGCGTGTGGCCCAACTGCACGAGATGAACCCGATGCTCGGCCACCGCGGTTGCCGTCTCTCGATCACTTATCCTGAAATCCTCGTGATGCAGGTGACCGCCATCACCGAAGCAGCGATCAACTCGCTGAAAAAGAAGGTCAAGGCGATCCCGGAAATCATGATCCCGCTCGTCGGCACCCAGGCGGAACTCGCCACGCTGCGCACCCTTGCTGAGGAAACCATCGCCAAAGTGAAGGCTGCCAAAAAATACAAGGGCAAGTTGGACATCACCATCGGCACGATGATCGAAATCCCGCGTGCTGCGTTGACCGCCAACGAAGTCGCTCAGTCGGCCGACTTCTTCAGTTTCGGTACCAACGACCTCACGCAGATGACCTTCGGTTACTCGCGTGACGACATCAACAGCTTCCTGCCGGACTACATCGGCCAGGAAATCCTCGAGAAGGATCCGTTCCAGTCACTCGACGCGACCGGCGTCGGTCAACTCGTGGACATGGGCGTCACCAAGGGTCGCCAAACGAAGAAGGGCCTCAAGTGCGGCATCTGTGGCGAACACGGCGGCGACCCCGCCTCGATCAACTTCTGCCACCAGGTCGGGCTCGATTACGTCAGTTGCTCTCCCTTCCGCGTCCCGATCGCCCGCCTCGCCGCAGCGCAGGCGGCGCTGGGATGATCAATGTCTGATTCTCAATCTGAAATAAAAGTAACCCCGAGGTTCATGCCTCGGGGTTTTTTGTAAGACCGGCACGACCCCGGGCATTCGATGTGACGCCGATCGTCCACCTGTCAACGATTCGATGGTCACATCGCTGGGAATTTCGGTGACGAGTGCCTTAATTCGAATAAGGCGCCGACGCTGCTTTTAGAAGCGGGTAAACTTTATTGCTTGCCCCCTTTTCGCCGATCATGTCGAGCATTTGCAGGATCGCCTTGGCTTCGACGCAATAAGTGATGTTACTTTTCCTCGACTGTTTGGTATGCGGCTGCCACTTCGGGCAGTCTTCGAGCAGCATTTTCATAAGCCGGTCGCGGCGCTCCTTGATGATGGTTTTCCAGGTATCCACCAGTTGCCTGTCGTTCGTTGTGACCCGTTTGATTTCTCCGGCAACATCAAGGAGTCCAATGATCGTGACTTTGGCGTAGTCCGCTCGATGCTCTTCCAACAATTCGAGGGTGATGTCGAACGTTTTCGCCGGCTCCAGTTTGAACATGATTTCAGTCAGCCAACGTCTAAGTATCTGGGGTGTGCCGATGTCCTGGTAATACGGCCAAAAAAGGTCGATGTGCCGTTTCAGTGTCTCTGGTTTTCGACTGGACAGCCAGCGCCACACATGCCCCCAGCGTGGAAGGATTTCACTATGTTCTTCCCAGGTGGCTTTGTCATCAAGCATGATCTGCAAGTCCGCTTCCGCCCAGATCGGCGACATCAGGTCTTTGAAGTTCGGCTTATTGAGCGCTTGGCTGATCGCCTCAATTCGTTCTTTTCGTGTCGCGGCGTCGGAGGCGAACTCGTGATCCACAGCGAATGAGCAAGCCAGGCCTGCGGTGCGGTTGTAAGGCTCCATATGCGAGGCAAGGGTGTTGGTATCTTCAAATTCGGTGAGGACGGCGTACGTTGCGGTAATCTCGCTGGACGCCAACTCCGCCCGGCCCATCAGCACTTCTTCGACCAGCGCATCCTGTGGCGGCTCGGATTCGTTGCGTAATTGTTGTGTGGTTGATGTGGTATGTTTTTTCAACCAGGCGATCCATGCGGGCTTGGGGCTTCCGACGGCTCGCATCAGTGCGGTGACCCCGCGCGCCTGGTGCATGGTTCGTGGGTACTTGATCGCGTCATCGATAAAAGCGCGGGCGCGCTGTGTGGTGACGTCATCCACTGGATGATCGACGATCGCGACATAGATTTCAGCCCGTGACGATGTCACCATGAACATCTGTTTGGAAATCCAGGTGTCTGTACGCAAGTAGTGGTCGTAGCAGTATTCGCGGGTCGGATACCGTTGACTGCCAGGGTGGTAGGTCAAAGCGCCGGCGGTACAGTGACTCAGGATGTAGTCTTCACCGACGCCATCCTGTTTTCCCGAGATGCCTTGCATGGCGAACTTCGGGCCTGACCCTTGCCAAGCGAAAACCCATTGTCGGGGTTTGGCTGAAACGGACAGGAGTTGGCCGTTTCCTTGCGGCTTGACCAATGTGCTGTTGTACGTGATACCTGTCTCTGTTTGAACGGACAGGTCGGCCATATCGGTATCTCCGTCAAATGAGACAAAAGTGACATCGAACTTTTCGATTCGCTGGCCGCCTGCCGTTGCCGGCATCGTGACGTCGATTAGATCGGCGGAAACCATTTGCCAGAGAGCAAACGCAACGACTGATCCGAGGACAAGGATGCCGCCAACGATCGCGATAAGCACTCCGGCTTTGCCTTTTCGGCGTGGTTGTGGTGAGGAGCCGATATGAGCGGGTCGCGGTGTCGGCGCGGATGATTGATTGGGGGATTGTTCTCGTCCCGAATCGCCGAGGGCCTGTGAAGCGATGGAAGCGAGTCGCCCATTCGTTAATGGCGGCTTGGGTTTAACACGGTTGGTTTTTTCGGGGGCTTCGCTGGGAATATCCATGGACGCACCGCATCCACACCGAACCCGTTTGCCGGCGATCTTTTCCGACCAACGATAACGCTTGCCACACGAGGCACACTGAATGGAAGAAGTCGGTTGGGTTT
>JANQKH010000463.1 GCA_028281215.1 Phycisphaeraceae bacterium
CTTCGCCGCAGGTGCCGACGACGGCGCGGATCGATGCGCAGCGGTTGGCGTAACACATCGCGCGGGCGGCGTTGGGCACAAACAGAAACGCCCCGCCGATCTGTTTCGCTTTGATCGCCGACGACACCTCGCGCACCACCTGGGGCAATGCGGAACTGTGTGGGCCGGCCGCCAGCGGACGAAGCAAACCCTGCATCGATCGTGTCACGTCATGCACCGCGGCGCACTGGCCTTCGATCCACCAAAGCCAACTCGTCGGTTGCGCACCCGGTGTACCCGATGGCGTGATACCGGTCGGCGACGGTTCGCCACGGCGAATCTTTTCCTTGTGCTGCCGCGCCCAGTCATTGGCCAGCGGCGTCAACCGCGCATCGGGCGCCAACCAGACACTGCCGTCCGGTGAAACGGACAGCGCTTCCTGAAGTTGGTTTGCGGTCACAATGCCGGTCAACGGCAACGGCTGAAACGATGCTGGGTTCGCAGGCAGGTTCCCTATCGACGATGCTTGTTCGCCATCGCCGCCCTGCCCGTACAACTTGCCCTGCAACTCCGGAAACTTCGAGTAATCGCCCGTGCACTGACCGATCGGCGGTTGCACCTGAACACGACCCTGCACCTGCGAGCGAACTTGCGAAGCGTCACCCGACACACCCTGCTGTTGCAGCGCGGCGAGTACCTGATTCGTAATCAGCTCCACAAGTTGGCGATCGTTTTCAGTCATTCAAACAGTTTTCAATAGCCACGGATGATGCAGCTTTTTTCTTCACTCATCCACGATGCCGAGTGTCCACCATCGTGCCGGGCTCGTGTTGTGTTGCAGCAGTTCGCGCAGGCCTTTGCCGTCGCTGGTGATCATGACGATGTCGCCTTGGCCGGCGCCGAGTTTGTCGAGCGCGAGCACGGGGTCGCCGACCGGTTGCCGTTCGTTGCCGAGGAACTGGCAGATCAACAACTTCTGTCCGTCAAGCGATTCGTGCTTGACAGTGCTCGTGACGCGACCTTTGACCAGTGCCCATTGCATGTTGAAAGTCAGCCTTCTGCCGCAGGGTCACACGATCCGCAGACCATTACTCACACTCACACGACGGAACCTGGTGAACGTCAACGGGGTGGTCACACCTTCACCGGTTGGCGTCGCGATTGAATAACTGGGGTACCCTTCACCGCCGACGCCAAGGCAGCCGGTGCTTGGTCCGTTGACGGCGAACAGCGTGGTGTTCATCACCTGCCCCATGCGCGTGATGTTCGCGATGTTGTTCGAGTGAATGACGGCGGTGTGGCCGAAGCCGTGTTCGTGCTTGACCGCCATCTCCAATGCGTGTTCAAAGTTGCGGGCTCGAACGAACGGCACGAACGGCATCATCTGTTCTTCGGGAACAAATGGGTTGCTTTTATCGGTTTCGCCGAACAGCAGATCGACACCGGCTGGCACGTTCACGCCCGCCGCCTGCCCGAGCACCTGCGTGTCTTTGCCGACATAATCCTTGCTGACCGCGTAGTGATCCTTTTGCCAGGAAAACGCCGCCTCGGTGAGCTTTTGCACCTGTTGCGCGTTCAATTCCACCGCGCCGGCGTTACGCATCGCCGCCATCATCTGGTCGAACACCGACTCCACCACGAACACTTCCTTTTCACCGATGCACAGCAGGTTGTTGTCGAACGCGCCGCCGTCGATGATCGCCCGCGCGGCGTTGTCGAAATCGGCGGTTTCATCCACGACGACCGGCGGGTTGCCCGGGCCTGCGACGATCGCGCGTTTGGGTTGTTTCATCGCGGCACGGGCGACGGCCGGACCGCCGGTGACGACGAGCAGCGGGATGTTCGGATGCTTGAAGATTTCCTCGGCCGTGCGCAGCGTCGGCGGGTCCATCACGCAAAGCAAGGGGTCAATGCCGAACTGCGTCTTGATTGCGCGGTTATAGGCTTCAGCCGCCATCGCCGCACACTTGGCGCCGCTGGGGTGCGCATTGAAGATCACGCTGTTGCCAGAGGCGATCATGCTGATCGCATTGGCGGTGAGCGTGGGAATCGAATGGGTGACGGGCGTGATCGCGCCGATGACGCCGAACGGTGCGGGTTCATCGAGCCCGATGCCGGCGTCGCCGGAGTGTGCAGGCGTTTTGAGAAACTCGACACCGGGGATACCCGCGAGCAATTCGAGTTTGGCGATCTTATGATCGAGTCGGCCGATCTGTGTTTCATCGAACTCAATGCGGCCCCACGCTTGCGCGTTGTCGGCGGCGATCTTTTTGATGAGCTTGCAAATCCCATCGCGCGTCGCCAAACCGCCGGCGGCAAGTTGTTGTTGCGCGCGTGTGGCGGTTTCGACTGCGGCGTCCACCGTTTCAAATCGCCCCGTGTCGTGACCGTTGCTCGAGGAACCGAACGACGCCGGGGATGTGGACGACGCTGTGGTTGACTGCCTCGTCGAAAGATTCGTGCCGGGCCCCAGACGGGTCAACACTTCCTGCACGACGTTACTGATTAAGGCTTGCTGGTCCATGGTGTTTCCTAATGACCAATGTCCTAATGACGAATGACCAATTGTTTTAAATGACCGACGCAGTTGTGCCTACGAATCGACCAATGTCATTGGTCATTCGTACTTGGTCATTCGTCATTCAACTCGTGTACCCATCACCACCGCTTCATCCACGATACCGATGACGACGGCGTCAACCGGTGATGTCTTGAAGCCTTCCGCCATGCGGGCGCTGGAGCCTTGTGTGATCAAGACGAGTTGCCCTTCACCGGCGCCGATGGTGTCGACGGCGATGATGGCGCGGCCGGTGACTTCGAACGAACCACCACCGCCTTGCCCTTCACCTTCCTTGCCGGCCGATGACGGATCCGCGTAGTCCACGCGCAGCGGCTCGATGACGAGCAACTTGCGACCCTGCATCGCCGGGTCTTTCTGCGTCGAAACAATGTGACCTTTGACTCGACCAAGGAACATGGTGGCGCTCCACTAAAGCTGCGCGAGGGATCGAGGGATCGGGGACCAAGGGTTCGCACGCCGTCGAGCGAATCAAAACTTGATGGCTCGATGGCTTGTTCCCTCGATCCCTTCCCACTCACACTTTCGTTGCGCCTTCGACCGGGCGCGGGATCACGTGCACGCTGATCACTTCGCCCACGCGCCGCGCGGCGTCGGCGCCGGCGTCCACCGCGGCCTTGACCGCCGCGACGTCGCCTTCGACGGTGATCGCGACCATGCCGCTGCCGACTTTGTCCTGACGAACGAATGAGACATTCGCCGCCTTGAGCGCCACGTCAAGCGCTTCGACCGCGCCGATGAGGCCTTTCGTTTCGATCATGCCAATTGCTTGCTGTGCCATGTTGATGCTCCTTAAAGCCGCATGCGGCTTAGCACATATTCACATACTCATACTGTCTGTTTCGATAACACGCCCGCGGTTTGCCGCGCGACGATTAACTCTTCGTTGGTGGGCAGTACCCACACTTGGGCACCGTCGCCGGTGTCGATGCGCGACTCTTCGCTGCCCTTGGCGTTCTGGTTTTTCGTTTCATCGATGCGCACGCCGGCGAAGTCGAGGTCCGCGCAGATCGCTTGGCGGATCATCTTGCCGTGCTGCCCGACACCGCCGGTAAACACAATCGCGTCCGCGCCGTTGAGCACGGCCAGGTACGCGCCGATGTAGTGCCGACACGTTTCGACAAACGCATCCAGCGCGAGCAGAGCCTGTTGGTTGCCTTTGCCTGCCGCGTCTTCAACTTCACGCATGTCCGCGCTGACGCCGGACAGCCCTTTCAAGCCGGCTTCTTGGCCGAGCGTTTGCCAGATGGTGTCGAGGTCGATGCCGGCACCGATGAGTTTCAGCAAGGCGAAAGCGTCGAAGTCGCCGACGCGCGACGCGTGAAACGTTCCGGTCTGTGCCGTCATGCCGAAGCTGTTGGCGACACTCTTACCGTCTTCGATCGCGCTGATGGAACACGATCCGCCGAGATGACAACTGATCAGCTTTTTTGTATTCGGGGCGATTTCCGCCATACGTGTGGCGATGTAGCGATGTGATGCGCCGTGGAAACCGTAGCGCCGAATGCCCAGCTCGCTCGTCCATTCGTGCGGAATGCCATACACCTGCCGCGCGAGCGGAATCGTCTGGTGGTACGCCGTCTCGAACGCTGCGACTTGCGGCACGCCCGGTAGTTTTTTCTGGAATGCTCGCATCGCCGCGATGTAGGGTGGATTGTGCTGAGGTGCGACATCGGCGAAGTCCTGCATCGTCGACAGCACATGCTCATCGACCATGACGGCGCCACTGATCGGCCCTCCGTGCACTGCCTTGAAACCAATCGCGTCGACTGCTTCGATCGAATCAATCGCACCGAGTTTCACGAGCGCCGCCAGATGCAACTCGATCGCTTCGCCGTGATCCATCAGGTCGGCCTTGCCGGCCAAGTTCTGCTCACCCGCTTCGATCGACCACGCACTGTCGCCCTGCCCAACCCGATCAGCCGCACCGACTGCGAGCACGCGCTCTTCGGGGAAGGAGAAGAGCTTGTACTTGAAGCTGGTGGAGCCGAGATTGGCAACGAGGATGAGCATGAGTCAGTCGAGGGTCCGGAATCTGGGTTTAGCCGTTGCACCGAATGTGCACGCGCTCCATTGCGACAACACAAGTCGAATCAAAAGTTGCCGACCAGCGCGTCGTGCGGCCGAGCGATCACGTGCGCGGCAACAA